>DYQV01000738.1 GCA_020719105.1 Rikenella microfusus | reverse complement strand
TTTTCATGCCGAATGGCATATCATAGCTCCACCGCCGCATACTCCGCCTCACTCAACCAAAAATCCGGACAAACTACATAATACCCAAGGCGTTGCCATTGGGCTAATTGTATATTGCCCTTTCAGGGCGTGCATTGGCTGAAAGCCATATATATTATCAACCCAACGGCATCGCCTTGAGGTTTTCATGCCGAATGGCATATCATAGCTCCACCGCCGCATACTCCGCCTCACTCAACCAAAAATCCGGACAAACTACATAATACCCAAGGCGTTGCCATTGGGCTAATTGTATATTGCCCTTTCAGGGCGTGCATTGGCTGAAAGCCATATATATTATCAACCCAACGGCATCGCCTTGAGGCTTTCATGCCGAATGGCATATCATAGCTCCACCGCCGCATACTCCGCCTCACTCAACCAAAAATCCGGACAAACTACCAGCACTTCTTCGTAAGTTAATTCGTAAAGTTTAAAAACCATTATGTCTATTTCTCGCTCTTCGGCGGTGGTATCTTCAGCAGCGGTTGCTGAGCTTGCCGAAGCATCTTTTTTGGCAAGTATTTTATCTACCAATTCAATAAATGGCTGCTGCTCTTCGGGTGAGATTTTGGGAATAGAAAGAACTTTTATATTATCTGAATTACCTGCATTACCACCAACAGAACAACCAATTATTAAATTTAGGTTCCAATTAATTAATTTTGAATTTAAAATTGCATTTAAAAATTCTAAACTTGATCCAGTAAAAAAGTGCATACTATCTTGAATTAGTATACCTTTTTCTACTATTGAAAATGTTTTTTCTTTTGCGATTCTATTCCACACCACTTTCTCCTTTTCAAATTCTTCGTAGTAAGTATTAGCACATCTTTGAAGAGCATACCACTCATACCTAATTCCAGTTTCATCTTTATTTCTTTTACTTAATTGACTTTTGTATTGTAAAAGATGATTATAAATTGCGGTATATTCTGTTTGAAATGATTTTTCTGCTTTTACTGAATTACCACTTATACTTGGGCCTTTATGCAATGGAAAATGCCAAGGAATAAATAAGATATACAAATCAGCAAATTCTGCTTTATAACGTTTTATATCGCGCCCGCGAAGAATTGGTTTTATAATTTCAGCAGATTTCGGGTCTTGGGCAATTA
>DYQV01000737.1 GCA_020719105.1 Rikenella microfusus | reverse complement strand
CAACCACTGTTGAATAGGCAAAGAGCCCAAAAAATTTCACTTACTAAAAGAGCAGGTAAATTTGGCTTTTAGCGAAATGTCCGTGCTGAATTATAACGGTTTCGGGCTTTGCGTTCGGGCGGATTTCGAAGCACTAAACTGTCAATAAGCACTGAACTCGAATAGAAGTACAAATCTCCAAGTTTGCACGTCAGCCCGCCTGACGCAAAACCCGTGTTATAAGCCGCTTTTCTAGTCATTGTAATAGTCAAATGTTCTTTTCCATACCTTGGAAAGCCATCTTGTTACAGGATTTTTTCTTTCAAATCTAACTACTTTCCCTTCCCTAACTATTAAATTCTTTGACTTAGAAAAATTCAGTATCGAGTTGTCAACCAGTCTGCCAAACATAAAAACATAATCGCCATTCTTTATTTTCCAGCTATCCTGCTGTTGTATTACTATTTCTTGGTTGTCTGGGTTGGTGTATGTCGTTTCAGTTAGGATTTTATATATTCTGCCTTTGTGTATTTCTATGTATTTATTCTGTTCTGCTAATTGATACTTGCCATCATCAATTGTTTCTGAGTCAACTGAAACAGGATTACCAACTTTTGCTCTTTCATATTGGTCTTCTTCTCGTTGAATTTCTAAAATTGTCCCATCAGATAAATTAGCTTCTGCTATACGAAGTTTTTGATAACGCAATTGCTTTAAATACTTTTTTGCATCTAAGTCTGGGACAATATTTTCGTTCGCTAGCATAAAAAATCTATTCTCTGTTCCGTCCAGTTTGAGAACCATAACGCCTTTGTCTATAAAAGCTTCATTACAAAGAATTTTATCAGTATTACGGTCAATAAGTAAAGATTTTGCTTCAGGAAAATAGTCCCATTTGCCAACTTGAACTTGTCCGTTTTTTGAAAGTATCAATTCTTTGTCTTTTTTGAATATCAACTTTTGCATTTCAAACTCTTCGTCAATGAGTGCCCAAGGCTTGTCAATAAGAATAGAAGTCTTGTCAAGTGTCGCACTATAATTACGCAATTGTTTGACTATGCTTTTTAGGTATAATTTCATTCTATGTGATTTTTTTGCTGTGTCGTTTTAAAATGGCTTATAACGTTTGGCGGTATGGTTAGTTGCCGATTTCGAAGCACTTCCCTGTCAAGTTACAA
>DYQV01000736.1 GCA_020719105.1 Rikenella microfusus | reverse complement strand
TAGTTTTAGTTTTTCTTTTTGGTGATACTTGGTGTTTTAGTGGCGATATTATTAGCCACCAAATCACAAAAGCTCCAAATTCACACCAATTTTTCTAATTTGTCAAAGTAGAATTGCTGCATTATTTATAGAACCGTTGTAATATTTCAAATTATTCCTTTTCTTTATTGATACCATTAATTGAACATTTATTTGAAAAAAATAGCATTTATAGTACGTGGAAATTTAAAAGAACCTGATAAGTTCCGAGCCAGCATTTCCAAATATTTTCAAAGTGAATTTGATGTTTATCTAAAGTTTACCCGTCGCCGGGGACATGCCATTCAAATTGTTGAGGAATTGATGGAACAAGGCCTCGATTATTTGGTTGGAGTTGGTGGTGATGGTACATTCAGCGAAGTGGTTAATGGGTATATGCTTGCTCCGCCTGAAGCAAGAAAAAGAACTATTTTGGCAGCATACCCGCGTGGTTCCGGCAACGACTTTTCAAGGTCGGCCGGAAAAGTACAAAGCATGGAGCATTTATATGAACTGATTAAAAAAGGAGAAACCACGCCCTTAGATTTGGTAGAAGCTCGGTATCATGTAAAAGGTGAACAAAAAGTTAGGTATTACGACAACTCTTTTGACATTGGTTTGGGTGGTTTGGTCTGCCAGTTTATGAATAAAAGCGGCAAAACCTGGGGAAGCAATTTCACCTACTTTTATAACATCCTTTGGTCGTTTCTTTTTTTCAAACGCATACCGGTTGAGCTCACCTCCGATGAGCTGAATTTCAAAGGAAACGTCCTTTTAATAGCCCTTAACAACGGACGTTATTTTGGCAGCGGGTTAGGCATTGCACCCAATGCAAAGTTGGATGACGGAAAAGTAAATGTAGTTATAGCCCGCAAAATAAGCATTGTTCAGTTTTTATTTTTTATGCCCAAACTGAAAAGTGCCAAACACATCCGGATTTCAGAGTTGTTTTATCACGAAATAAGCCAATGCACCATAACAAGTACTAAGAAAGACTGCCCTATTGAAATGGATGGAGAGGTAATAGGGAATGTTCCTATTCAAATTGAAGTAAAAAAACATGCCGCCCAGATTATTAAAATAGCAACTTAACCCGGATTATTCATGAATAATCCTGACGATTAAGCTATTCCACAAAATT
>DYQV01000735.1 GCA_020719105.1 Rikenella microfusus | reverse complement strand
ATATTGAGGTGTAGCTTAATCGTCAGGATTATTAATGAATAATCCGGGTTATATCCTTAGCCCAAAATGCAACTTTTATCAATCATTTTTTTAACTTTGAGTATTGCTTAAAAACTAAGAATATGAAACAACCCATTACTCCAAAGGAAGGAATCAGGCAGATTCAGACAAATTTTTGGTTCGCACTAATTTTGCCTTTGGTTGTATTTACATTGGCTCATTTTATTGTTTCCTTATTTCAGGGTGGAATAGCAACTGAACAGGCAAAATTCTCCAGCTCAATTTTTATTGTACTTATTGGTTCCTATATTTTGGTAGTTACTTCCACTATTTGGTTAGGCCGTTCCCGGATAAAAAAAATCGATAAAGCAGCTCCTATTTTAAAAAAGCTAATGGATTACCGCGATATCAATTTATGGACATACATAGGACTGGATATTTGCTTACTCCTTAGTGCTTTATACTATCTACTGGAAGATAATACGCAAATACTATTCCTGTCTATTTCCCTTTTAATTTTGCTAATTACTTTGTTTCCCACCAAAGAACGCATTGCCAACGATTTGGAGTTGAATCAGAAAGAACGGTTTGAGATTGGATAATCTTGTATTCGCAAGCCAGGGCTTGACTCTTTAGTAATCAGTAATTTGCTTGAAAATAAAGTTTGTTAGTCACACCCTCGCTATTAGCTAAAATATTTCTCTTTTTGGTTTATTGTATTATTATAATTCGTATTTTTGCGAAATACAAAATGAAATAATTATGAAGACCGATAAACAAGGGTTGGAATTTGTGGAAATGGCCCGGTTTGCAAAAGCCATGAGTCATCCCATCCGGCTGCAAATACTGAATTTATTGAGCAAAAGCGATTGTTGCTATACCGGAGATATTACTGATGAGTTGCCCATTGCCCGTTCCACACTGTCGCAACACTTTAAAGAGCTAAAGGACGCAGGATTGATTCAAGGGGAATACAAACCACCTAAAATAAAATACTGTTTACAGCCCGATAATTGGGAAAAAGCAAAAAAACAGTTTCAGGTTTTTTTTGATACAACTGCTTCTGCATCCTGTTGCTAATTAATGAAGTAAAAGGCAGGTTGTGGGTTGTAATATCATCTAAATGTATTTTATCTCAAATCTCAAATCTCAAATCTCAA
>DYQV01000009.1 GCA_020719105.1 Rikenella microfusus | reverse complement strand
CGGTTGTTAGTAAGTTGTGTAAAAACTTGGCCTTTGGTATTTAGAAATAAGAAATTAGACTATAACCCAAATTGAGCGATTTGAAAAGGCAAATCACTCAATCGAATGAGAAATTGTAAGCAATTCACTTTTAAACTGTTCCCTTGTTTTGTGAAAAACAAAAATTGCTATGGCGGGGTTTTACCTATGTAAAGCGCTTTTTCCCCCGAGGACTCGGGGTCAAACCGCTCAACTTTGGTTTTAATGCTTGTACTTTGTCCATCGGGGGTTCCTTTGAATTCGCCATTGAGGGAATAAGTATCAGAAAACCGGTAAGTGGGTTTAAAAGAGTTGTTTTTATGATGCTAACTTATTAAAACAAGGTTTTTATAAACGATTGCGACCTATAATCCATAAATAATCAACAGCACTAAAATGACCAATTTTTTAAGACAGTCATTTGCCAGGGTATGCCAAAACTAACAAAGTTGGCCAAAATATGGCTTCCGAAATAAGGGATTATATTTCTGAAAAAGTTAAAAAATTGACCAAGGGAAAGCAAACCCCAACCTCGCGCAAAGAGAATCTGGAGTTCGATTTTAGGGTGTGGTAACTGCATGAAAATTTGTGGGCTTGAATGATTGCAGCTTTATCTTTTTTATTTGTGTAAAAACAATAATCGGATACCGTTGTTATTTTACAATTATTCAAAAAACCAAATTAGTAACAATTTAACTAAACTAGTAGCACATGAACTTAAAATCCACTTTCTTGTTTGTTTTGATTTTGGCCTCAATCTCAGCAAAAACGCAAACATTGTCTCCCGATGTCCCTGCATATAATTGGCCCTACGATTCTTTAATAGTATACGGTGATAAAGGGATATCCTCAGGATTAATATTAGGTATTGAAACACCACATATGGGAATGAAGTTTTACAACCGGGCTATCGAAATTCAGCCTGAGAACCCAATGGCCTATGAGAGAAAAGCAAAAGCGTATCTTGATTACAAAATGCTTGATGAAGCCACCGAAGCATATACCCAATGCCTTGATTTAGATGCCTCAAATGTTAAATGTGTGTTTGGGGTTTTTTCTATTTCGGCTGCAGGAACTACCCGTTTTCAATTGGGTGAAGTGCCACAGCCCATGATGAAGCAAGTGTATAATAGTGCCATTGCCTTTTTAAAAGTAGCCCCACCTGAAATGGCTGAAGATGCTGCTTATGCAGAGTTATTGGGGTACACTTTCAAGCTGGGAATTGATAATCCTGAAGTTTATCAAAAATATATTCCCATTGTATTGGCCAGTAAACTGGATGATAGAAACTATTTACTAGCTGAGGAAATCCTTCCTGCTGTTCAGGCAACCAATAATAATCCGGTTTTAGCCAATTTGTATGATAAACTCAGCCAATATTATTTTACCCTTGACAATGTGTCCAAAACCAAAGAATTCGGCCAAAAAGCATTGGCAACAGGTTATGCCTACTCAACCACTTATTATTACTTAGGATATACCATCTATTACGATGATAAAAATATAGTAGAGGCCATTAAAATATTAGAAGAAGGGTTGAAGAAAAAAGGATCTTACGATCGCAGTAGCAACTTATTGGCTACCATTCAATTCAATGAAGGCAAAGCAGCATATTATGCTAAGAATTATACGGGAGCCATTACCTATCTAAACAATTATGTAAATGACTATCCAGAAAGTGAAAGGGCAAATGCCTACTTAGGTTTTGCCTATTACAATGCAAAAAAATATACTGAAGCTGCCAAGGCATTAAAGGAATTAAAAAAATTGGCCATTCCGGCTACGGTTGATATTTATTATCCAAACCTAAAAGCTCTAATATCATTTTCCGAAAAACCAACAGCAACAGCTCCCGCCATTGTAACACCTTTGGTTGAAGTTGAAAAATTTGAAGCAATTTATTTTGAAGGAGAAGATTTAAGTGCTCAAAGAAAATTTGATGAGGCTATACTTAAATACAGTGAAGCATTGGCATATTTTACTACCACCAACAATAAACCTAAAATGGAGCTGTGTTATATAAGCTTAGCCATATGCAACCATAATTTTGAGAAATATGACGAAGCTAAATCATTCTATTTGAAAAGTATTGAACTCGGGGCTTCCGATGTGTCCAGTTATTCAAATTATGCACTTTTGCTTTATGCAATTGACAAGAATTATGTGCAGGCAGAAACCATTTTAAACAACGGACTTATACGCTTTCCGAATAATGAAGCAATTATAAATATGCAGGGTAAAATGTATATTTCCCAAGCATACGATTTTTATGATGCCAAAGATTATACAACAAGTATTACCTATTTTGATAAAGGACTTCTTTTACGGGATGATGCCAGAGCCTATATTTATTATGGGTATGCCTATAGTGAATTAGGCAAAACCGATGATGCCGTTTCAGCTTGGAGTAATGCATTTATTCTCGATGCTGAATTAGCAACTGAATTCAAAGATGTTTACGATTACGTTCAAGCTAAAAAACAATAAGTACTTGAAATAAGGGATCAACCTTAAAGTATGAAAAGATGGGTTCCCGCAGAACCGCAAAAAATGAATTACAACACAATGAATAGTGACCTTTTTTCGACTCTGCGGGAATTTTCGCTTTATATTTAAGTACCTTTTCCACTTAACCTTTCCTGATTATGAATAATAAAGTCCGCCTACTGTTTATTGCATTTGTATGGTATTTTAACCCGAATCTGAATGCGCAATCAGGCAACAACGGAGCACCCGCCGAAATTGTGGAGCGCTTGCTACCCGAAGGCAGTAGCCCATTTACAAATCTAGCTGAACCTCCTGAATTGGTTATAGAAAATGGTACCCATTTGGATTATGTACAAGCAGTGAAATACACACCCGATGGCAAAGAAATTGTAACCGCATCGTGGGATAAAACGGTCCGTATTTGGGATTCAGCCTCGGGTAAACTCATACGTACCATAAGAACACCCGCATATACAGGTATTGAGGGGCAGATTTTTACCATGGATGTATCAGCCGACAAGAAATACATTGCCGTGGCAGGTTCATCGGTGGGTGAGACTTTCAATTCGAGAAGTGAAAAATTCATTGGCCATTATGTGCTGTTGATTGACTTTAAAACAGGAAAAATTCTGGATTTGGCCCCCAACCATGGCAATTCCATTTATAGCGTGGTATTTTCGCCCGATGGCAATAAAGTTGCTTCCTGTGGTGCCAACAGTGAAGTTAACATCTATGATGTCGATAAGGCCACTAACAAATTGATGATCGCCGATTCAATTATAATGCCCCGGATTGCTAAAAGCTACTTCCCGCCATGCGATTTTGTTCTCGACGATATCTGCGAACACAAAACAATGGGTGTTCGTTTTAGTCCCGATTCCAAGCAACTTTATGTAGCGGACCAACATGGAATGCTCATTAAGTATAACTTAAAAACCGACAAAATTCCGGGCGGATACCAATTAATTGGCGAATCGGCAGGCAGGAAAAACGCCGTTGTTACCGGCCAGCTTTCTGAAAAAGCCCAATTGCGGTCTATGGCTGCCGACCCTAAAGGCCGTTACATTGCCATTGGCGATGTGCAGGGTAAAGTACTGATAGTAGATGCCCAAGGAAAACCCAAAGCTGAAACCGAAAAAGATGGAAGCTCAGAAATTTTACTGGCCACCCTTCCGCTACTCAAAAAATCGCAAATTATAGCCATGTCATTCAATCCAACAGGTACACTTCTTGCGGTAACCATTGATAATGAGGTACGGGTTTTCGAAATAAATTTATCCGGCGCAGCCACCCCGGTTTCCATTACTAAACCTTTGGTTACATTCAAGCAGCACGACAGTGATGTGCTTTCGGTGGCTTTTAGTCCTGATGGACAAAACATAGTTTCATCGGGAGGAAATTACAACCTCACCTATATTTGGGACGCCCGAACAGGGAAAATAAAATTGCAATTGGGCGAAGGCAGATACAGCACCAAAATTACCCGTGTAGGAGCTCATAAAAGCAATCCCTTTCTTATTGGTTTTGGCACACAATTGGATGAAAGACAGAGAATAAATCATTTTGGTACTATTAATAAAGCCTTCGACCTTAAAAATCTTAAAGTAATTGAAACGGCCACCGAAGATGAGTATTCAACATCCGAATCGGAAGCAGAAGCTAGTGGGGCAACCTATCCCGATGTTCCAAATATTGGAGGCTTATATTTACGATCATTTATAAATACAAAAACAGGGAACACCCTTATTGGCACCAATGGAATTTTAAGTGTTAATGAAATTGGCAACATACTGGTAATGACAGGTACCACCATTTACGGAATGGCGCAAACTGCCGATAGCAATACCTTTTATGCTGGTGAGTCGAATGGAACGATTCGGATTTATGACGTTGAATCGTTGAGACTAATTGCCACCCTATATGTTGCGGCCGACAATGAATGGATATTATTTACCCCAGATGGCTATTATACCGCATCAAAATACGGTGCAAAAACTGTTGGTTGGCAACTGAACGATGGGCTTCGAAATTCCCCTAAATTTTATCCATTCGAGCAGTTCGATTTAAGACTTAACCGCCCCGATATTGTCCTCACCCGTATTGGGGGCATTTCTAAAAAACGTATCGATATGCTTCATTTGGCGTATCAAAAGAGGTTGGAGAAAATGGGTATTACTGAAGCATCATTAACGGGTAATTTAAATGCTCCTAACATTGAAGTAGATTTGGCAGTTACCGAAACAACCCAAAAGCAGTTGCAATTTCAT
Source organism: Rikenella microfusus (assembly GCA_020719105.1). Lineage (GTDB taxonomy): Bacteria > Bacteroidota > Bacteroidia > Bacteroidales > SZUA-534 > GWE2-40-63. The sequence goes on along the minus strand of DYQV01000009.1, from coordinate 16,329 downwards.
GTAAAAGCTGAGGACACTCAAAACGATTTAGAGCGGTTGAATATTTATATTAACGATGTGCCTCTTTATGGTTCAAAGGGTTTTTCGCTAAAACAAACTGCTTCAAAATCACTTGAAAAAGATATCAGCCTTGAGCTGACCAACGGTTCAAATAAAGTACAGGTTTCGGTGCTGAATATGGCTGGTGTGGAGAGTTATAAAGAAACCCGGTATGTTAATTATCGGGGCCCTAGCATCCTACCCAATCTTTATGTATTGGCCATTGGTGTTTCTGATTATGACGACAACAATTTTGATTTAGCATTTGCAGCCAAAGATGCCAGCGATTTGAGCGATTTTTACGCAAATCAGCAAGGCAAATTTGGAAATGTAAAAATCCTTAAAATAATGGATAAAAAAGCTACCAAAAATGACATTTTGGAGGCACAAATTTTTCTCAGAGATTCAAAAGTTGACGATGAAGTGATTATGTTTGTAGCTGGACACGGCTTGCTGGACGATAAATTAGACTTTTATTTTGCCACTGCCAATGTCGATTTTGAGCATCCAGCCGACAAAGGAATCAAATACGATGATTTGGAATCGCTGATTGACTACATACCCGCTCGGAAAAAGCTCTTGCTTATTGATGCGTGCCATTCGGGTGAGCTTGACAAAGAAACGGTGACCCTCAGTAATGAGCAAGCTGCAGCAAATACTTCAGGTGTGTCGTCACGAGGATTTAAAACCCTTAAAACCAATGATGATTTGGGATTAACCAATGTTTTTGAATTGATGCGCTCTATGTTTTCCGATCTGCGAAAAGGTTCTGGGGCAATGGTCATCTCCTCGGCATCGGGCAAAGAATTTGCCTTTGAAAGTGCAGAATGGCAAAATGGGGTTTTCACCTACTCATTTTTGGAAGGCCTCAAATCGGGCAATGCCGATTTCAGTAAAGACCAAACCATTTCGGTTTCCGAAGTACGCGACTATGTGGGCAAACGTGTTAATGAACTTACCAATGGCAAGCAAACCCCAACTTCAAGAACTGAAAATTTAGAAAACGATTTTAGGGTGTGGTAGTTATTATTAATTTGTAGGATTTTCTTGTTAAGCGCACAACATTATTTCTGCATTCAATTGTGTCCACTTGGCATTTATCGTGAATTTTGATAGCTTTATTTTATTGAAATGGGCAAATTTAGCTCCTCGTTGGACTGCCATGGAAACATTTACATTGCCGATGGACAGGTATATGTGTACAATAAAAGTGGCCAAAATATACGGACGATTGAAGTTCCGGAACGCCCTACTAACATTCTGTTTGGTGGCAAGGATGGAAATACACTTTTTTTTGCGACCCGTTCGACGTTGTATGGTTTAAGGGTAGAATAGAACCTTACAAAAATAGACATGAGCTTAGTTCAAAAGTAAGGGTCAACCGAAAAGTATATTGCTGATAGACACCTAATCAGATAAAACACTAATTTTGCTTTATGACTAAAAAAGATCAGAGGGTGATTATGATATTATGTTTGATTTCACTAACGAAAAAGTTATACCCTATTTTACCCCTGTTATCGAATTGATTGAATTAATCGAGAAATTAATAAATAAACAGAAGTTTGCCCTAACTGATAGAAAGCTGTTGGTAAGTAGCCGGTTATTATAAAGTCTTGCAATTTGAACAATATTGTTTAATACATTGCCTTCGATTTATAGAATATTAACCTGAATTACATTTTTAAAAACTCAATTTAAAACAATAATTATGAAAAGCGATAGCATGGACAAATTAATAAAAGCTCTTATTGGTATTTCCTCATTGATGGTGTTGGCTGGGGCATTAATGAAAATTATGCATTACCCAATTTCAAATTCGGTGATTTTGTGGGGACTTTTATTAATATGTGTTTTAAGTATAATCGACAATTCGAGATTGAAAAAAATTATTAAAGGATATGAGGTAGAAAAAGTTAAAAATGAATAAGTAGGCAATTCCGAAAACAGTAGGTTATGGAATATCCACCCTGATAAAATAGCTTTTTTTTGTAAAATTAAGAAGGCTGCCTATAAAGCAGCCTTCCTTTTATAAAAAGGCGGAATATTATTTTTTCCCTTCATTCACCATTTTCACCAAACTTTCCAGGTCTTTGGCAATAACCACTCCCGGAATTTTAATAGGTGCCCCAACCTGGGCTAGGAAACTTCCTTGTACATCACCCACTTTGTATGTGGTGAACCCTATCCGGTAAAGTCCAATGACCAACGATTTCAACGGATCGTTAATGTCGCTGGTAATGCGCATCAGTGAGTTGTAATTGCTACCCGATGGTTGAGCTGGCATTTCACCTGAATCATCGTTTGTACCAAGATTCATCCAGCTTGCTTTACCTGCTCCGGTAAGAATTTGATCCACTGAAACAATGCCATTGGCTCGTTCCAACGAAATCCAGGTGTCAAAATAATTGGTTACATCCGCTTTGTTGTCGGTATAATCCTGGGTAACAAAATCGGTTTTTTCAGGAGCCATTTTTATAGGTACCGGCGATGCCATTCTTACCCCAAGCTCAGGAGCAGCAATTGGAATCCAAACGTACAAGTAAAAATAATTCTTTCCATCTCTAACTTCGTCGGGTTTACAACCAGGTTTAATATAGCTATAATAGCTAATTACTTGGGTGTAAGGCGCACGTACATCCTTACCCATTACAACTTTTTTACCAAGATCGCCGGTGAATTTGTCCAGCTTCTGTGCATTGATCCCATTACTTAGGTAAAGGGTCAGAAATGCAAAAATCACTAATTGCAAAATCTTTTTCATGTTACTAAATATTTATTGGTTAAGTAAGAAAGGTACACCAAAAATTTTAATTCCACAAAAATATTTTTTTAAAATATTGATAATCAAAGCTAACATTCCGCCAAAGGGTTTTAAACATAGGGTTTGTTGTTTGATCAAATCTATTATGTAACCCTTTTTTTTGTATCTTACGGCTGAAATAGATTCTAAAAAAAGTTGCAATCCGATGGAATTAACCATACTCACCGATATTGTAATCATTTTTGCCTTATCACTTCTGGTAAACCTGCTTTTTACCCGGTTTAAAGTGCCTTCGGTGGTTGGATACCTGCTAACGGGTATTTTTGCCGGGCCACACATGCTTGGGCTTATCCATGGCGACCACGACATTGAGCTAATGGCTGAGATAGGTGTGGTTTTGTTGATGTTTACTATTGGATTGGAGTTCTCTATAAAGAACCTGGTAAAAATAAGGCGGATTGTTTTTTTTGGCGGGTTTATTCAGGTAATACTTACCGCTGCTGCCTTTGCCGCAGTTTCGGGTTTCTATCAGCTCGATTTGAAAGCATCCCTGTTTATCGGATTTATTGTGGCATTGAGCAGTTCAGCCTTGGTGCTTAAAATTTTGCAGGAGCGTGCTGATCTCACCTCCAATTATGGCCGCACTATTTTGGGAATCCTTATTTTTCAGGATTTGCTGTTGGTTCCTTTACTGTTGTTTACCGATTTTCTTGGAAACGGATCGGACCATTTATGGTTGGAGTTATCCGGACTACTGATTAAAATGGCATTTATTGGATTGGTTATTTTTACTGGAACCCGTTGGGTAGTTCCTTGGTTGTTTGATAAAATAGCTCTTGCAAAAAGCCAGGAACTGTTTACCATGAGCATTTTTTTAATTTGCCTCTCCATTGCTTTGCTTACATCTAGCTTGGGAATGTCGCTGGCTTTTGGTGCTTTTTTGGCGGGGTTAATGATTTCCGATACGGAATACAGCCATCAAGCATTTGGCAACCTCGTTTCATTTAAAGATACCTTTACCAGTTTCTTTTTTGTTTCCATAGGGATGCTACTCAATTTGGACTTTGTAATTGAGAACTTGCCCCTGGTAATTTGGTCTGTGGTGTTGGTTCTTTTTATAAAAGCCCTAATTGCAGGAGGGACCGGTTTCTTATTGGGGCATACTTTTAAAGGCACAATACTGGTTGGGTTAGCGCTAAGCCAAGTAGGTGAATTTTCCTTTTTGTTAGCCAAAGTGGGGTTTAAAGCAGCATTAATCAATTCGTTTTTTTATCAGTTATTTATTGCTGTGGCTGTGCTTACCATGTCGGCTACCCCATTCCTAATAAAGCTGGGGAATCCCCTTTCTGCCTTGCTGGCCAAACTGCCTTTGCCGCGCTTTATGGTACACGGTATTTATCCGCTCCCGGAATTGGAATTGCCCGAAATGAAAAACCATTTGGTGATTATCGGCAAAGACATCCGTGCACAAAATCTGGCCATCATGTCACAATACATCAGTTTGCCTTATGTTTCCATCGTCTTTGACCCAGTTATCGTTAAGCAAAGGCAGTTGAAGGGTGAACCGGTTATTTATGGCGATGCCATTAACGAACCCATCCTTTACAAAGCGCATGTTGATAAAGCCGATATTGTGACCATTTCGGTGGGCGATAAAATTGCCGCAACCGCCATTGTTGAAAAAGTACGCAAACTGAATAAACATGCCTTTATAATTATGAGGGCCAAATACATCAATGACATCGAATCGATGTATAAGTATGGGGCGGACCAGGTAGTTCCCGAAAAGTTTGAAATTGCCATCGATCTGTTTACCCATATACTGAGGAAACGTCTGCTGCCAAACCATGAAATTAACCAGATGCTTGCACAGATACGGAGCGATTATTACGGAATATTCCGCGATAAAAACAACAATCACCAACTTTCCATTCTTGATCAATTGCCTGATTTTGAAATATCAGCTATCAAGATTCCATTTGATTCAGAAGCTGTTAACAAATCGGTAGCGGAAACCCGACTTCGTAATCAAACCGGGGTTACTTTGGTGGCTTTGAAGCGGGGAATTGATATAATCAGCCATCCGGCTCCAACTTCCCGTTTTAAGGAGGGCGATATAGCCTATGTTATTGGCAGCCCGGAACAGATTAATCAGGCTATTCAATACCTGAATCCGGAACATAAACCCGCTTAACTATTGGATAAGAAATTACAATCCATCCATCTCTTTAAGTAACCCACTTTTTATATAGTTCATCGCTATCGCTCAAGAAATAGTTCGCAAGCCTTGTGCTTGATGTTTTCATTAAAGCCACTTAAAAAAGGATGAGTTTTCTTAGAAGCACTAAATAGTTGTACAGCCTTTCTTTTTCTTTTTTCAAGTCTTTTCCAGAGCATGGTAGTTGTTTTAGCATTATTAAAACCTCATCAACTTTTTTTGCCATTAGGCCGTCAATACAAGTGACTGTCAATTTTTTGGATGAGTTCGCATCTTTGGGGTGGTATTTGTTTGCAAATGCAAAAAAATGTTCTTGGCAATGGTAAAAGTCTAAGTTTTGTGTATTCATAACTCGTAGTGGTATCTGATATGCTTTTTGACAACTTTTCAAATACATTTTCATACACATCGAATATTTCTTCTAATTTTGCAGCCAAACTCTTTTGAGTTTAAGGTTATACTTATTGTGCTTTTAGTTGATTCACAAATGGATAACCTTATTTTTCAAAAAGGGAATTTTGTCGTACACCCCTTTATATTTGTTCCTAATTTTAAGCAAATAACACAAGCGCTATGCAGCAACGGATTCAGCAAGCATTTTCGAAATTTAGCCAATTAAATATTCTAATTATTGGCGATGTGATGATTGATGCCTACATGTGGGGCAAGGTGAACCGCATATCGCCCGAAGCACCGGTGCCAATAATTTCGATTACCCAGCGGGAAAACCGGTTGGGTGGAGCCGCCAACGTGGCATTGAATATACAGGCGTTGGGTGCCAATCCGGTGATGTGCGCCTTGATTGGCGACGATGACAAAGGTCAACTATTCAAAGAATTGCTGACCGAATGCCAGATGACCCACGAAGGTATTTTAACTTCGGGCAGCCGGAAAACCACCGTAAAAACCCGGGTTATAAGCAGCAACCAGCACTTGCTTCGCATTGATGATGAAGTGACCAAACCGTTGGATGCAGCGCAGGAAAAAGAACTTTTGGAACACATAGATTCGCTGATTGGCAACTATAAATTTGATGCCATTATTTTTGAAGACTACGATAAAGGAAATATTACACCTTCAATTATTGAAGCAGTGGTAAAAAAAGCCAAAAGGCTTGCTATTCCCACGCTGGTAGATCCTAAAAAGCGGAATTTTTCTGCTTATCATGGGGTTACGCTGTTTAAACCCAATTTTAAAGAGATATGCGAAGGGTTGAAATTAGATATACCGAAAGGAAACTTCGCAGCATTGCACCAAGCTGCTGAAACCCTACGAAATCAGCTTCAAGCGGAATTAATCATGGTAACGCTTTCGGAATTGGGGGTTTATATTACCGAAAATGGTTCCTATCAACAAATTCCTGCCGAAATTCGCGATATTGCCGATGTTTCTGGTGCCGGTGATACGGTAATCAGCGTAGCGGCTTGTTGTTTGGCTGTTGGATTACAACCTGCCGAAGTAGCGGCCATCAGCAATATTGCCGGAGGTTTGGTTTGCGAGAAAGTAGGAGTAGTGCCCATTGATACAAACCAATTAATAGCTGAAGCCATAACTTATTTTGAGAAGCGTTAATTTCTTTTATCAAGCACACAATTAGGATTCCTGGCCATTGTTCTTAAATGATGTAATGTAGATTTAGCGGGTATATAAAAATTAGTTATTTTCGTATAACTTTGACTCGTCATAAGTCCTTAATGCAAATTGTGGTCATTTAAAAAATTAAAGAATGAAAAAAATAGTTTTACTGGTTGTTTTATCTGCTTTATTTACCGCTGTTTTTAGTCAGAAAGAGGTTACCTCAAAAGCCGATAATGCATTCCAAACCGGAAGATATTATGAGGCGATTGACCTTTACAAATATGCTTTTGCCAAAGCCCGCGATAAAGACCAAAAAGCGCAAATAATATTTATGACCGCCGAATGTTACCGGATGATTCAGGATAATCGGCAAGCAGAGGTTTGGTATCGAAAAGCGATTAAAAAAAAATATAACAACCCCATTGCAATTCTGCATCTGGCCAATGCCTTGCGATCGATAGGTAAGTACGATGAGGCATTGATTGAATACAACAATTATAAGGAATTAGTACCCGATGATGCCAAAGCGGATATTGGTAAAAAGTCGTGTGAACTTTCCATGGAATGGATAGCCAATCCAACCCGGTACAAGGTTGAAAACATGGTTTATTTCAATTCGAAACAATCCGATTTCAGTCCGGCTTACGCAAAAGAAGATTATAAGCATGTTATTTTTTCTTCGTCGCGCGAAGGATCAACAGGCAATAAAACCAGCACTGTTACCGGTGAGTACTACAGCGATTTATTTAAAACAAGGGTTGACCGAAAGGGCAAGTGGAGTGAACCGGTTCCTGCCGGAGAAACCGTAAATTCGGAGTTTGACGAAGGAGCTCCTTCCTCCAATGAAAAATGCAATACCTTGTTCTATACCAGCTTTAGAGAAGACAAAGAGGGTAACATGGTTTGCAAAATATTTGTTGCCAATAAAGATGGGATAGAATGGGGAACTTCTGAGGCACTGGCTCTGGTTTCAGATTCAATCACCGTAGGCCATCCGGCCATTAGCCCCGATGAACTAAGCCTACTTTTTGTGGCAGAAATGAAAGGGGGAATGGGAAATAAAGATATTTGGAAAGTTTCCCGGGCAAGTAAAACCGATGCTTGGGGAAAACCCGTCAATCTTGGTTCCCAAATAAATACCTCCGGAAATGAAGTTTTCCCGTACATTCATTCCGACGGCACCTTATATTTCTCAAGCGATGGATATCCCGGAATGGGAGGTCTCGATATATTTGCAGCCAACCTTTCAGCAGAAGGTAATTGGACATTGGAAAATATGAAATACCCCATAAATTCAGCTGCCGATGATTTTGGAATTATCTTCGAAATTGAAAAAGAACGGGGATACTTTTCGTCGAATCGGGCGGGTGGTAAAGGAAGCGATGATATATACCAATTTTCGTTGCCTCCCATTGAATTTAATTTGCTGGGTACAGTAAAAAACCAAAAAACGGATGAGATTATTGCCGGTGCCGATTTAACCCTAATTGGGAGCGATGGCACTAACATTGCTAAGAAGACAGAAAGTGACGGTTCTTTTTCGTTTAAATTAGCGCCAAACACCGATTATAGGATTGTGGCAAGGCGTGGTGGATTCCTTAACTCAAAAGATAAAGAAACCACCAAAGGAATGACCAGCAGCAAGGAATTTCGGGTTGAAATATACATGTCGCCCGACGATTCGCGGATTGACTTACCAGGTATAAATTACGATTTTGGAAAATGGGATTTACGGCAAGAATCGATGGTGGCGCTGGAAGAATTGGTTGAAATATTAAACGATAACCCGAATATTACCATTGAAATTGGTTCGCATACCGACTTTAGAGGAAGCGATGTGGCCAATATGGAACTGTCAGCAAAACGGGCAAAATCGGTAGTTGACTTTTTGATAGTTTATGGTGTTGATGAAGAACGGTTGACCTCAAAAGGTTATGGCGAATCCATGCCCAAAGAAATTGATAAGGCACTGTCAAAGAAGCACGACTTTCTCAAAGAAGGGGATAAATTAACGGAATCGTTTATAAATGCCCTTCCAAATGAGCTGCAAAAGGAAAAATGTCACGAAATAAACCGGCGGACTGACTTTGGATTAACTGGACGGGAATATGTTCCAAAAATAAAACGGAAAAAATAGGAACCGGTAATTATAAAAAATAGAGCGTATTTGTTTTTCAAATACGCTCTATTTTTGTAAAAGTGGTTAGTAAAAATTTAAGACGTCGATTTCAAAAATACGGACTCGCCCATCTCTTGATGCTAAATCTGATGGCAGGAACAATTTACCTTTAGAGCCTTTATCAAATAAAGGAATTCCAATTTGCCAACCAGTATATAAACCTGAAAGAGAAAAAGTTACCGGAGTACCACCGCTTTCATCAAAAAGGGTACTATCGGCAAAATAGCCTCTGTAATACACTTTTACTTTAGTGCGGCTACCAATGTATTCGCCAGTTCCTTTTCTGTCAATGGTATAGTACAAACCAGAACTGTGCTTAATAGCTATGGTATCAAGATGGGTACTGATTAAATAATCCATAATTATTTTATCATCGATTTCCGATTGAGGCACATCCTCTTCACAACTATAAAGTAAGACTGGAAATAGACAAATCCAAAGAAGTTTTTTCATTCAACAATTATTAAAAATTAGAAAATAAGCTATTAAAAACTAACTAGGTAATTAGTAGAATTAATGTGCAAAGATAGTATTTTGTTGCATTAGCCCGATAACTGACATAAAAAACTAGGTCAACCAAATGACCAATAAATAAAATAAAGAAAAGTAGGGTACCATTCTACTATCTATTGGCACTTCTATTCGTTGAAACAATTAAAAACCAGCAATAATATACTTTTTCACTGCTATTAAAAAACAACTTTTGCTTTGGTGCGTTTATTAACAAGAATATAATTATTATTAATTTTAAACATAAAAAAATGGCAACCATTTCATTAAAAGGAAATACCATACAAACCCTTGGTATTTTGCCTAAAGTGGGAACACCGGCGAAAGATTTTGCGTTGGTTAAAAGTGATCTTTCCAACGTATCGTTAAACGATTATAAAGGGAAAAAACTTGTGCTGAATATTTTCCCCAGCTTGGATACAGGAACTTGCGCCGCTTCTGTTCGTCGGTTTAATAAGGAAGCAGCCACTCTTGAAAACACAAAAGTTCTTTGCATTTCACGGGATTTACCTTTTGCTCAGGCCCGGTTTTGCGGAGCTGAAGGGCTAAGTAATGTAGAAACTTTGTCGGATTTTGGAACCGGTAAGTTTGGTAAAGATTATGAATTGGAAATTATATCCGGTCCATTGGCCCATCTGCATTCAAGAGCAGTAGTGGTTATTGACGAAAATGGCAAAGTAATTTATACCGAACAAGTACCCGAAATTGTTAATGAACCCAATTACGATGCTGCATTGAAAGCATTGAAATAACAGCAAATCTTGTTTTAATAAAGAGAATTTCCTTTGGCGATTCTCTTTTTTCTTTTTAACCCGAATTAATCGATAGAAAGGTTTAAAACCTGAACTACCGATTTTATAAGGGTAATCCCGACCTAGAAATTGTTTGAACCATTTTGAAAAAATGGTTAATTACAAATTCTTGGTCGTTTAAGCATTTTTTTAATGCTTAATTTGGATTTAAACAGCTTAATTTGTCTATTTTTGCGCCCTAAATTGCACCGAATCAAGGTTAAGGGTGTTTATATTGTTTATCAGATGATTAAGAGTAACAATTCCAGATACGATTCCCGAGGGGTATCAGCTTCGAAAGAAGATGTTCATCAGGCAATAAAAAATTTAGACAAAGGAATTTTTCCGAATGCTTTTTGTAAAGTGATACCCGATTACCTTGGAAACGATCCGGAGTATTGCAACATTATGCATGCCGATGGCGCCGGAACTAAAAGCTCCTTAGCCTACATGTACTGGAAAGAGACCGGCGATTTATCGGTTTGGAAAGGTATTGCACAAGATGCCGTTATAATGAATATTGACGATTTGTTGTGTGTGGGTGTGTATAACAATATTTTAGTAAGTTCCACCATTGGTCGCAACAAACGATTAATTCCCGGCGAAGTAATTTCGGCCATTATAAATGGAACCGAAGAAGTTTTGGAGGAACTCCGCAAATTGGGTTTGAATGTTGTTTTTACCGGAGGCGAAACAGCCGATGTAGGTGATTTGGTGCGAACCATTATAGTTGATTCCACGGTAACAGCCCGCGCCAAACGTTCACAAATAATTGACAACACTAAAATTGCCCCGGGTGATGTAATTGTAGGATTGGCATCGTTTGGAACTGCCAGCTATGAGCAAAAATACAATGGGGGCATGGGAAGTAATGGATTAACATCGGCCCGGCACGATGTTTTTAATAATTATTTGGCCACTAAATACCCGGAAAGTTTTGACAATGAAATTCCAAGCGATTTGGTCTATTCTGGCAATTATTCGCTTACCGACAAAATTGCCGATTTGGGAATTGATGCCGGACAATTGGTGTTATCGGCAACCCGTACTTACGCCCCGGTAGTTGCAAAAGCATTGGCTACTAATTTCAACGCCATTCACGGCATGATACATTGTTCGGGGGGAGCCCAAACCAAGGTGATGAATTTTGTTGATAAGGTGCACATAATAAAAGACAATTTATTTGAGGCGCCACCCCTGTTTCGTATCATTCAACAAGAATCAGGAACCCACTGGAAAGAGATGTACAAGGTATTCAATATGGGTCACCGGTTTGAATTTTATGTACCTGAAAGCGAAGCTGGCTCAATAATTGAAATAGCAGCCGGCTTTTCTATTGAAGCAAAAATAATTGGAAGGGTAACCCCTTCTTCAAAAAACAAACTCACTATTAACAGTGAATTTGGAACATACAAATATTAATTTTCCAATCAAAGGAGATATAATTTATGGCAGATGCAATGATAATGGACCGACTGGAAGGAGTCAGGCTGCGTTTTGAAGAAATAGCACAGCAAATTACCGACCCTGCAGTAATGGCTGATGTGCCTCGTTTTATTAAATTAAATAAAGAATACAAAAATCTGGTTCCATTAATGGAAGCCCACAAAAGCTATGGCAATGTGTTAAGCAATATCAACAGTACGCTCGAAATGTTGAATCAGGAACGGGATGAAGAAATGCGAGAGATGGCAAAAATTGAACTGGAGGAATTGGAAAGTCAGGTGGTTCCGATGGAAGAGGCAATAAAGCTAATGTTGATTCCAGCCGATCCGGAAGACGATAAAAATGCTATACTTGAGATTCGGGCTGGTACCGGAGGCGATGAAGCCAGCCTTTTTGCCGGCGATTTATTTCGTATGTACACCAAATTCTGCGAGCAGAAAGGTTGGAAAATGGAAGTTACCAATATCAGCGAAGGTACTTCGGGAGGATACAAGGAGATTGTGGTTAATGTATCAGGAAACAAGGTATATGGCGTTTTAAAATATGAATCGGGAGTTCACCGTGTACAACGGGTTCCGCAAACCGAAACCCAAGGCCGCGTTCATACTTCAGCAGCTACCGTTGCAGTTTTACCTGAAGCCGATGAATTTGAGATAGAACTAAACGACAGCGATATCCGGAAAGATACCTACTGCTCATCGGGTCCCGGTGGTCAATCGGTAAATACTACCTATTCCGCTGTTAGGCTTACGCATATCCCTTCAGGAATTGTAGTTACTTGTCAGGATCAAAAATCACAGATTAAGAACCTCGACAAAGCCATGAAGGAATTGAGAACCCGATTGTACAATCTGGAGTATCAAAAATATATTGATAAAATTTCTTCAAAACGGAAAACCATGGTATCAACCGGCGACCGTTCCGCCAAAATACGAACTTACAATTGGGCACAGGGGAGGGTTACCGATCACCGGATTAACTATACCATGTATAATTTGCAAGCCTTTATTAACGGCGATATTTTTGAGGTTATTGACAAGCTGCAATTTGCTGAAAATGCCGAACGATTGAAAGAAGCTGAGATTTGATTAATAATGATTCTTATAAAGTTCTAAAACTTAGAAACGATTAATTGAATGAACCGCAATCAACTCTTTGAACAAATAATTGCCAAACGAAGCTTTTTGTGTGTGGGACTTGATACCGAACTGGACAAAATTCCCAAGCACCTGCTTACTTTGGAAGACCCACTGTTTGAATTCAACAAACAAGTGGTTGATGCCACGCAAGAATACGCCATTGCCTACAAACCTAATTTGGCTTTTTACGAAGCTTATGGATTAAAAGGATGGCAAAGTCTTGAAAAAACGGTTCAATACATCCGCTCCACGTATCCAAACCAGTTTTTAATTGCCGACGCAAAAAGAGGGGATATAGGCAATACTTCGAAAATGTATGCCAAAGCATTTTTTGAAAACCTGAATTTTGACGCAATTACTGTAGCTCCCTATATGGGTGAAGATTCAGTAACCCCATTTTTGGGTTATAATAAAAAATGGGTCATATTGCTGGGATTAACTTCAAATAAAGGGGCGGCTGATTTTCAATTCCTTGATAATCCGCCCATTTACCAGCAAGTAATAAAAAAATCGCAGCAATGGGCAACCCCCGATGAATTGATGTATGTGGTTGGGGCAACTCAGTCCGCCATGTTGCAGGAAATACGGGCAATAGCTCCCGCTAATTTTTTATTGGTTCCGGGAGTAGGAGCACAGGGAGGAAGCCTGGAAGAAGTGGCAAAATATGGAATGAACACTCAATGCGGACTTATTGTTAATTCCTCGCGCGCCATTATTTATGCCAATAACACGGAGTTATTTGCTAAAATAGCAGGCGAAAAGGCCAAGGAGGTGAGGGATGAAATGGATGTACTCCTCCAACGGTATTTATAGCGTGAGTTCGACCCAACAGATTAACTTTAAGTAAAATAGTTAGTCGAACCAGAAAAACACCATTAATTTTATAATTTCTGTCCTTTTGCTTGACCAAAAGGACCAAAAGTCAAGCGAAATATCCGAATTTAGATAATTCTATTGTTTCTCCGATGCATCTTTCGTGATAAAGAGCCACTATTGTTATCCAAATAATATGACTACTATTCAAGAATTATCCAAATTCCACACCAAATTTCGCATGCCCACCGCACCCATTAAGTTATAAAGGGTAATAAACCTTAAAAACAGGAAATAGTAAATATGCTTATCAAATTTGAATGCTTAGTTCAGGATTAAAAAAACTCAAATTGTTCGTGACATTGCTCTGCTTAGTTGGTTCTTTTTTAGCAGCAGTTATAAAGTACAGAGAAAAAAATATCCCTTTTGCTTATATCGAACTGTTATAACTTATAAGACAGTGTTCCTCAGAAGCGATACGATAATCCCAAGCCGGAATCAGTAAATCCTAAATTTAATGACTTATTAAGCAATGAACCTGTGGGTGTGCTTAAACTGCTGTTGTATAGCTCCAAGGCTTGTTTTGTCTTTTTGTGGTAGTTGTTAAAAATAGGAATTGATAACCCCACAAAACCCATTCCGGCAATAGTAAATCCCCAATTCGTTTCTTTTCCCATTATTGAAGTGATGAATGGATATAATATAAGTGAGCTTCCGACTGTGAAAAACACATATCCAAAAACTTTTGCTTCGCGGCCCGATTCAAAAGCATCATAAGCATCCGGATTATTTTCGATAAGAGAAGAAACCTCCTTGGAACTTATGGATTGGTTTAAGTAGCTAAATTTAAAGCCGTTCAATGTTTCGCTATACGATATGGTATCCGATGCAAATTGCGCACTGGTTTTTGTTAAAAATATTCCTAAAACAAGGAGTAAGGAAATTAAAATTCTTTTCATAAAACGCTTTGGTTGGCTAAAAGTAATGTAAAAAATGTTGCTTTATTTATGCGATAATTACTTATTGAATCACTCACTTTTCAGAGGTTCATTCCTGATAGCATAATACATGGCAGCATGACAAGCATTAAAATTTTTACTTTTTTTTATGGGTTTATATACTTTATGTGAGTCCTCAAAAAGGTTGGCAAAATACTCCCAAAAATGAATCATTTTGGTGTGTAAATGGCCGTCACCTTCCAAAACTTTTCGATAATGAGTAAGCAATGTTTCGTGGAACACTTCAAATAATTTTCGTTTTTTTCCGGTATCCATTAATTGGTTTGCTTTTATTTCAGCAGCCAAAAACGGGTTGCCTACCATAGCGCGTCCAATCATCCAATGGCGACAATCCGGGAATCGGCTGTAAAGCGCTTGATGCGATGCTATGGAATCAATATCACCGTTATAGCCTAATATATGCGAAGTCTTTTTTAGAGCCTCCTCATAAATAGTAGCATCTGCCGTTCCATGGTACATTTGTTTTCCAATCCGTGGATGAAGAACAATTTCCTTTACCGGCAATGGTTCCAACGCTTCAAGAACCGAAAATATTTCATCGGGTTCAAGATAACCCGCCCGTATTTTGATTGAAACCTGTAACCTTGTTTTTGGCAGGGCGTTTTCTAATAGTTGTTTTATTTCCTGTGGATAAGGAATCAAACCGGAGCCCAATTTCCGTTTAGCAACCATTGGAAACGGGCATCCCAAATTCCAATTCAGTTCTGAATAACCAAAATCCTCAATTATTTTTGCCAAAAACAAAAAGTCAGTGGAATTATTTACCAAAATCTGCGGAATTAATGGAACATCCTTATTATAGTCTGGATGCAGGTCTTTAAGGTACTTATTTTTGAGAGTTCCATCGTTTTCAAGACGCAAAAAGGGAGTGTAGTATTGGTCGGGGCCCCCAATTAATTCGTGCATTGCATTGCGGAAAGGGAATTCTGTGAGACCCTGTAGCGGGGCCAGTGAAATTTTCATTTAGTTTCTTCCTTTAAAATGATCCATTGTTTTATAAACACCCAAAACACTTCCTACCACCCAATCGAACCACCTAAGTGGCAGCAAGCCTTTTACCAAGGGCAGTGAATAAACAATGAGTGGCATCCTTACAAAAGTACCATTCTTTTCAATTCCTCTCATGATTTTAGCCACTGCTTTTTCCGGTTTTTGTATGGGTATGATGCTTTTTACTCCGGCAAACATTCCTGTATTTATGTAATAAGGGGTAACGGTAGTTACGTGAATATTCTTTTTCAATTTGAGCATCTCCAAACGGATGGAATCGCTCCAGCCGATGACTGCCCATTTACTGGCGCAATAAACCGACATTTGAGGATTTGCCACCATTCCGGCTGCCGATGAAATATTCACAACATGTCCCTGATTTGCTTCTATCATTCCGGGTAAAAATTCCAACGCAATGTGCATAAGGGCATTGGTGTTGATGCTCATCGTGAAGTCGATATCATGATGGGTGTGTTCATGAAAGTACTTGCCAACTACCACACCCGCATTATTTATGAGCACATCAACCTTACCAACATCGGTTTTAACTTTCTGAGCACTGCTTTTAACCTGTTCCAAATCAGAAACATCAACTTGAAAGCCAAAAGTATTTGGGCAAATTCCTTTTAATTCATCCACTACTTTGGTTCGATTTTCGTTATTGACATCCCAAATAATCATGGTTGTAGCACCTTTTTTAATAGCAGCTTTTGCCATTAAATAACCAATTCCTGAAGCTCCTCCTGTTATTAGAATTGTTTTGCCTTTAAGATTGCTCATAACGTCAATATTTAGCCCGCTTTATTCATACCTGAGCACAGCGAAAGGTGTGAATGTGCGATG
>DYQV01000734.1 GCA_020719105.1 Rikenella microfusus | reverse complement strand
TGGATGGTTGTTTATGCAACCGTTTCCGCAATCGGTTGCGTATGTTGTAGAGCATGAAAATATCCTAACAAACAAATTATGAGCTTTATCCGTTAAGGTTCAACTAAAATGTTAATTTTGTTATTGATTTTAAAGTAGATTTTACATGGAACGCAGGAGTCAGATTACCATTAAAGATATAGCCCGTGAACTCGGAATTTCGCCAAGTACTGTTTCTAGAGCCATGAAAAACCATCCTGATATTAGCCAAAAAACAAAGGATGCTGTTCGTGATTTGGCTGAGAAGTACCATTACAAACCTAATGCTGTGGCACTGTCGTTACGCAGCAGTAAAACACACATGATAGGTGTAGTAATTCCGAAAGTGGTGCATTTTTTCTTTTCAAGCGTAATCAGTGGAATTGAGCACGTGGCCAACGATGCCGGTTACAATGTTCTGATTTGCCAAAGCGATGAAGACGAAGAGCGCGAAATTACCAGCATACAAACTCTTACATCAAGCAGGGTAGATGGAATTTTAGCTTCTGTTTCAAAGGATACCACCGATTTTACCCATTTTAAAGAGTTGCTTGAGAACAACATTCCGTTAGTTTTTTTTGATAGAGCCGTCAGCGAAGTGAAAACCGATAAAGTAATAATTGATGATTTGGAAGGGGCTTTTATAGCAACCGAACATTTAATTAATAAAGGGTGTCGAAAAATTATTCATTTAGCCGCTCCACAAAACCTAATTATTGGCCAAAAGCGAAAAGAAGGATATGTTAAAGCCTTAAAAAAACATGGAATACCCGTTGACGAAAGCCTCATTATTAAATGCGATAACCGCGAAGAAGCCTTGGTTGTTATGCGAAATGTTTATGAATCAGGTATCCGTCCCGATGGGGTTTTTGCGGTAAATGATTTAACCGCCAGCGGTGTTTTAAAAGTTGTGAAACAATTTGGTTATAAGGTTCCTGAAGATGTTAAAGTAGTAGGATTTTCCGATGGATTTGTTGCTTATGTTACCGATCCAACCCTTACAACTGTTGACCAACATGGCTTTGAAATGGGAAAAGAAGCAGCATTGCTCTTACTTAGCCGGATAAACGAAACAATAACCAATTACTCACCAGTTACTAAAGTAATACCTACTAATTTAATTGAACGGGAATCGACGGGAGGGTAGAG
>DYQV01000733.1 GCA_020719105.1 Rikenella microfusus | reverse complement strand
AAATAAAATAAAAGAACATAAACTTATATCAGGTTTCTCTTGAAATAAATTTTCTATTTTTGCATTAAACGTAGTAAATCATTCATTCAAATAGTATGCAAAAATTTACCATTGGCATTGATATAGGTGGAACAAATACTGCCTTTGGAATTGTTAATCGTCAAGGAACCATTCTTTATAACCATTCCATTCCTACTCAGAGGCATGAAAAAGTAGAAGATTTTATTACAGAATTGTGTCTTGAGATTACTGCTGGACTCAATACGATAACTGAAGAATTTGAATTGATTGGGATTGGAATTGGCGCACCCAATGCAAACTATTTGAATGGTACCATTGAAAATGCAGCCAATTTAAGATGGAAAGGTAAAATTGAACTTTCTAAAATGGTCAACAAGCATTTTAATGTTCCCATTTTTGTTACCAACGATGCAAATGCCGCTGCTATTGGTGAAAAGATTTACGGTGGGGCAAAAAACATGAATGATTTTATTGTTATTACGTTAGGTACCGGTTTAGGAAGTGGAATTGTATCGCATGGTAAATTGCTTTATGGGCACGATGGATTTGCCGGTGAATTGGGTCACACAATTGTTGAAGCAAATGGCCGGGCTTGTGGCTGCGGTCGTTACGGTTGTCTTGAAACCTATGTTTCAGCAACCGGTTTAGTACGGAGTGTAGCCGAACAAATCTCTCAAAATATTGCTCCAAGTATATTCCGCGATATTCCTTTTAACAAAATTACTTCGAAGGATTTGGCAATAGCCGCTGCCAATGGCGATGAAATAGCAAAAAATGCACTTAAAAAAACAGGAAGAATTTTAGGCGAAGCCATTGCAAATATGATAGCCATAACCAGTCCCGAAGCTATTTTTTTATTTGGTGGATTAACCAAAGCCGGAAAAATACTTTTGGATGAGGTAACATATCACATGGATAAAAATATCCTTTTTATTTATAAGAATAAAGTCAAGCTGCTTTTATCACAATTACCTGATGATGCAGCTATTTTAGGAGCCAGTGCCTTAGTATGGACTGAATTTGAGTAATATTCACAATGCTTATATTACTTCTAAATCAACTTAGGTATAACCCAGACCTAGAATTCGTTGTAATTCACAAAACAAGGGAATAGTTTAAAAGTGAATTGCTTACAATTTCTCAGTCG
>DYQV01000732.1 GCA_020719105.1 Rikenella microfusus | reverse complement strand
CATCGCACATTCACACCTTTCGCTGTGCTCAGGTATGAATAAAGCGGGTTAAACTGCATAGTCAGCAGAAAACTGCATTCGCATAGGGTTCCTGATTTTAAAATTAATTACAGTTAATTAAAGGGTCATCAAAGGACTTTTGCTACATAATTTATATAACATTCTTTTAGCTCTCTATAAATGGCAAAAACCCATTACTTTTGTTATCGAATTGCATATTTTTGCAATTTGCATTTTTCAACATAACCAACAAGTATAAACCAATAAATTATTGATTCAATGAAAACATTTTTTTTTAAACTCTGGGCATTACTTTTTGGAGTAAGTGCCGTTATGGTTTCCTGTTCCAAAGATGATGACAACAATCCCATTAATGACCCCATTCCAACCGTTATTCAAGCCGATAACGAATGGCATACCGATAGTTTGGTGAAAGGAGAAATTAAATGGTACAAAGTTATGGGCGACCCAACCTTTGTTACTTTGGTTGTGGAATGGTCAGAAGCCGATTACCATGGCACAAGCAAATCGTTCACCGCCGACATCAAGGTTTCTGCTTACCATTTAGATGGAGTAACCCCTTACTTCGAAAACAAGGACAATGGTTATGGCGAAAACGCAAAAAGCATGGAACTGTCGGCTGAAAAAGAGGTGTTGGTTAAAGTAGAGTTGAATGATGAAACCCGTCCGGGAACTTTTGCCATAAAATCGACCGGTACAACGGCTAACGAAGTTACTTATGAAACGCTTACCATTAGTAATACTTGGACCGAAACCACTATCGCAGAAGGCCAAGTTAAAGGATTTCAAGTAGATTGCACCGGCAAAGCACAAGTGTATATCATTTGGGCCGAAGCTGGTAGCCCGGAATCGGGATATACCGCTGATTTGAAGGGTTCGGTTTTTAAATCGGATGGCACTACCCTTTACAAGATTGTTGATAATGGAAAGGATTTTCTGAATAAATCCAACAGTGCATCTGACAACCCAAAAGCCATTGCGGTTGATGCTTCGGACAAAATTGTTAAAATCCTGATTGCCAAAGAAACCGCCGTTGGAACTTTTGCCATAAAAGTAGTTGAGGTTGGCAATTAGGGATAAGTAAATAGGAATTGGCATTAACCCGGATTATTCATGAATAATCCTGACGATTAAGCTATTCCTCAAAATTG
>DYQV01000202.1:3434-5408 GCA_020719105.1 Rikenella microfusus | reverse complement strand
ATAGGTTTCTTGTTAGTTTTTTATCCTTACTTTTTCTCCGTTTCCTTCAACACCTGCATTATCCGTTCCGGTTGGCCATCATTGGGTGCCGGCTTAATTTCAAGTAGCTTGGCCAATAGGTTGTATATGTCCACATTATATAATAACCCGCTCTTGTAATTTTGTTTAAAGTCAGGCCCCATGGCATAGAAAATACCGTACATATCTTTGTTCTGATTGTCATAGCCATGTGTTCCACCTTCGTAATGGTTTTTCTTTTTGCGCGAATAGGTTACACTCCAGGCACTGTCGGCCACAATAACTATTTCGGGTACCCGCTGGCTTTGACTGTAATGGAACCGTTCCGGAAGTTCGGCTTTGTTCCAGGCTTTTATTCCATTTACTTCGGCTAAAACTCTTAATATAGAATCTTTACAGTCTTTGGCCGGATGCATCAATATGACTGGGTTGTTTCCAATAGCGGTATCTATCCATGCGGGTTTTAAATAATCATTCAAATAAACTACTTTTATAGTATCAATTTTACCCATGCCATGGTCGGAAACAACAATGAAATTAATGGAATCTTTAATTGATAACTGGCTCATTTGCTTAAAAAAGTAGCCAATTACACTATCAAGCGAAGAAATTGCTTCTTGAATCTGAGGGCCATCGGGACCAAAATCATGACCAATTCCATCGGTTTTGTCTAAATACCACGTTATTAGGTGAGGTCTTTCATTGTAGGGTTTGTTTAACCAAGCTACAACCGAATCAACCCTTTGGTTATAAGGAAAATTGTGATCGTACTTTTTCCAATACGTGGGTTGATACCCTTTTATTTTGGCTTCGGAACCCACCCAAAAATAGGAACCCGTTTTAATTTTTTGTGCCTCGGCAGTAACCCAAATCGGTTCTCCCAGATAAAAACGTCCATCTTCCACTTTTTTGCGATCGCCAATGGAATAATATTCATTAATATCGGAAGCGTAAAAGCTGTTTGAAATCAATCCATGATTCCCAGGATATAATCCAGTGGCAATGGAATAATGGTTTGGAAAAGTTTTTGAAGGGAACGAGGGCTGCAACCCATCGGCTTTAACCCCATGCTGGGTTATATAATCTAAGGAAGGGGTAGCAACTTTTGTATCATAATCCCAACGGAACCCATCGAGTGATACTATTACGGTGTAATTACGTGGTTTTATCGAATTATTTTTTTTCCGGCTGTTCAGAAAATCCTGGATGCCAACCGCTATCGCAAAAGCCACGAGTAAAATAATTATTGTTTTTTTCATTGGTTATTCAATTTTGCTTCAAATATGAGAATATTTATTATTTATTCAAAAACCTTTACCAAACAAACAGGGCAATTATCAAGAAATATTATTTATAACGAAAACATATTCTGCTTTAAAATCGATACCCAAAAATAGCGTTGAGAATTTGATTTTTAATACATTTAACCCGATTTTGCGGATATGATAAATTAAATAGCGAAACCTGCAAAAAGCAACAAGAATTCGATAAATGATGATAGAAATTCAAAGAGCGGTTGAGTTACTTAAAAGTGGCAATCATACGTTGGTTTTAATAAACGGAACGGAACAATGGGCATCTGATGAAAGAGGAATTAACCCCCTTTTTGAATTGGTAACTATGAATGCAGAGTTAGTTAGGGGCGCAACTATTGCCGATAAAGTTATTGGTAAGGCTGGGGCATTGCTTGCTGTTTTTGGCCAAATTAAGTCCATTCATGCCCAACTAACAACCCATGCGGCCATTAAGGTATGCTTGAATAATAATATCACTATTACGTATGATAAAGTTGTTGATGCAATTCAGAATAGAGATAAAACCGGGAATTGCCCCATGGAATTACTTGCCCAAGATATTTCTCTTCCGACCGAGATGGTAAATAAGGTAGCCGTATTTTTAAAAAGCATCCACTAAAAAAAACCCACTTTTAAAAAATTTCACCAAAAAGAACTTTCA
>DYQV01000202.1:0-3334 GCA_020719105.1 Rikenella microfusus | reverse complement strand
TTTCACCAAAAAGAACTTTCATACTTTAGGTTTATCTCATCCAAGTGGTCTTACAAATCCTGTCAAGTTATTTCAGTAACCTTTTCATTTATCCCGCAATCGATTTCGGAAATGCTATGAAACATTTAAACGGACAATAAACTGTAAATCTTTTAATTAGAGGGTAATTAATCCACAATTTTACCCTATATTTATTGCCAGGGTATAATTTAAGAAATCATGATTCAGATAATGAGAAAAATGGCCGTAAGGACAAAACTTATGTCCAGTTTTATGTTGCTTGCATCTTTTGTATTGATATTGGGTGTAACAGCAATTATAATTCAACAGCGGCTTGAAACAAGTCAGAAAAACACCATGGCAGGAATTCGGCTTTCCGATGCATTTTTTGAAGGCAAATATTTTTTACGTTCCGATATGCACATTTTCACTGAGTTAATGAAAACCGAATCAACCGAAAGTCTAAGCTATTGGTGGGGGGAACATGAATTTCAGATTCAGTTTTTTAACGATCAACTGCTCAAAGTAGAAAATGAATTCAAGGGTAACCGGAGTTTTGTAAATGATACCCTCGAAAAACCACTGCTGTCAGTAATATCAGTTGTTAGAAATAAGTATGATAAGCAAATTGTTACTGTTTTTAAAGCATTTTATTCATTAAAAAAGGAGGAATTAGAGCTTAAGCAAAAACTCGTTATGATTCCTCAAAATAATACAGAGGAGCGATCATCAACCTTGTCAGATATAGCAGCCCTGCAAACAAGATATATTGAACTAAATAAGAGCGTTACCCAAACCGGAATGGAAATAATTACCGAACTTGATAAGGGAAAGGATAGGGTACGGATTCTCATTAACCAAATTGAAAAACATGGAAAAGAGCTTATGACCCGTACTTATCGAATATTTTTCGTTTTCACTTTAATTGGTGTCATTTTTTCCGTTTTTATTGCCTATTATATATCCCATTTAATTACCCGACCTGTTAAAAAAATATTGGAACATATTAATAGATTAGGCGATGGTGAGCACCCCGATAAGTTTGAAATTAATATGGAAGATGAATTTGGTACCATTCAAAAATCGATGAATGCACTTACTGAATCATTGATTCGAACGTCCCAATTCTCCCATGAAATTGGAAATGAAAACTTTGATTTCGAATTTAAACCAATGGGTGACAAGGATGTATTGGGCAATTCATTAATACACATGCGCGACAGTTTAAAAAAAGCGCGTGCAGAGGAGATAGAGCGGCACAATGAAGATGAAATCCGAAATTGGGCTACTCAGGGATTAACCAAATTTGGAGACATTTTGAGGCAATCAGGCAGTAGTTTAAAAATACTGGGTTTTAACATCATGTCTAATCTTATTGATTACATGGGAGCTGTTCAAGGTGCATTGTTTGTGATAAACGAAGAAAATCCTGATGATGTTTATTACGAGCTTATATCTGCCATAGCATATAGTCGCGATAAATACCTGAAAAAGGAAATTAGAATTGGCGAGGGATTGGTTGGAAGGGTTGCCTACGAAAAACGAACCATTTATTTAAAAGAGGTTCCCAATGATTATGTGAAAATTACATCTGGGTTGGGAACGGCCAATCCTAAAACTGTTTTGTTGGTTCCAGTCAAATTGGAAGGAACCGTAAACGGAGTTATTGAGCTTATCTCCTTTCGGGAATTATTGCCGTATCAAATTGAATTTGTTGAGCGCATAGGAGAAAATGTCGGTTCCTATATTTCATCCATAAAAATAAGTGAGAAAACTACCCTATTGTTAACCGACTCTCAGAATAAATCGGAAGAATTGGCGGCGCAAGAAGAAGAAATGAGGCAAAATATGGAGGAATTGCAAGCCACTCAAGAAGAAGCAACCCGAAGGGAAGAAGAAAGAAACATGCTTTGGGATTCGCTGGGTAAAACAACCGGAATTATTGAAACAGATATTCAGGGAATTATATTAACGGTAAATGAAAAGATTACCAAGCTTACGGGTATTGCTAACCGCGATTTAGGTAACCAGCGTTTTCAGGAACTGTTTTTAACCCATTCAAAGGAAAACGCAGTTGAGGTCTGGAATTCAGCTCTTGCAGGAATTGTTTGTTCTTTGGAAGCACCATTTTCATTTGGAGGACAATCCATTCATTTAAAATTTGAACTTAGTTTGGTGCAAGATTCTATGGGACATCCGGTAAAAGTTTTAGTGGTAGTTCATGAATTAGGATAGCTTTTTATCTTATCAGATTATTTGAATTCTATTTTTAGTTTACTGTCCTGTAAAGGATATTCAGCCTCTGATTTTGTCATTTACCGAAATCTTTTCATCGTTCACCGATTTTTATTCCTCGGTAGTTTAATATAAATCTATTTTTGACAACGTTTTCATTACCTATTTATTTCAAGAAATCTTTTAGCGGAATGATCTGTTTGTTTTGAAACCATGGAAACTAAAAAAGTATTTTAAGTTTATATTTGCACCCTTGATAACAAAAAACCACATAATTGAAACGTCAACTAACCTAATGAGAAGTTATGGGTTAAAAAGTATTACTATGGACGATATCTCGGGTAAGGCCGGTATTTCAAAAAAAACATTGTACCAGTTTGTTGCCGATAAGAATGAATTAGTTGCTGAAATTATTAAAAACCAATATTTTATAACTAAAAATAAACTTGAAGCGTTAACCGTTCAATCATCTGACCGGATTGAGGAACTAATGAGGATTAATGTTTTTATCATGCAATTTTTACAAGCAATTAGTCCGGTGGCTATTTACGATTTGAATAAATATTATCCGGAAATATATGCCCAATCAGCGGAGCAATTCAGGAACCTGTTTTCTGGGAGCATTTTAGCCAATATAAAAACAGGGAAACAGGAAGGAATTTACCGCAACGATATAAATGAAGAAGTAATTACCCGATTGCATGTGGAACGAATAGGGCAATTGCAGGAAGCAAAAGCCTTTTGGGGAGTAGAGGCATCGTCGGCCCAGGTAATAAAGGAGATGACAACCTATTACATCAGAGGGCTAATTACTGAAAAGGGAGAGCAACTATTGAACACACATATTCTCGAATTTACTAATTATTTAATCAAATAAATGACCATGAATCGATTGAAATTAATTTTGTTTTTAGCAATTATTGCAGGGCTTGGCAGCAAGATTACCCAAGCTCAAACCGACAGCACCTACCGGTTTTCGCTTATACAGGCGCAAGAATTTGCTATTGATCACTTTTTTGTCAGTAAAAATGCCGCTTTGGATATTGAAATTGCAAAAAAGAAGATATTGGAAACCACGGCTATTGGGCTTCCTCAGGTG
>DYQV01000731.1 GCA_020719105.1 Rikenella microfusus | reverse complement strand
TAATTTCTAATCTCATTACTCATAATCTAACAGTCTATTAAAAAAAATGGAAGCAGTAATAGTTATCAATCCGGGTTCTACTTCAACAAAAGTAGCTATTTATACTAGGCAGGGTGAATTGCAATCCATGTCATTGAGTCACAATCAAGCGGATATGGATAAATTTATACGCATCGCTGACCAATTGGAATACCGGTTGGAGCCGATTAAAAACTTTTTAGATAGCTTATTAAAAAGCAAGCCCATTAAAATTGTGGGTTTGGTTGGACGTGGAGGCATTGTTAAACCACTTTCCGGTGGAACCTACCGTATTAACGATGCCTTCTTAAACGATGCCCGCTCGGGTTGTTATGGCGAACATGCTTCCAATTTAGGTAGCTTAATTGCCTATCAATTAAAGGATGAATTTGGACTATCCGATTGTTACACAGTGGATCCGGTTTCGGTTGGAAACATGTGGCCTAAAGCTGTGATTTCAGGTGTTCCTGGAATTGTTCGGGATGGACGCGGCCATCCGCTTAACATGAAAATGACTGCCCGAAAAATTGCCCAATTACAGAATATTCCTTTTGAAGAAACCAACTATGTGATAGCCCATTTAGGAGGGGGTATTTCCATTTCGTTGGTGCAAGGTGGAAAACTGGTTGATATTAACGATGGCTTATTGGGCATGGGACCTTTTTCTCCCAATAGGGCAGGAGCATTGCCATTAAGGGGTGTAATGAAACTTTGTTACTCATTGCCTGAAAAGGAAGTAGCTAAAAAATTGTCGAAGTATAGTGGTTTTAAAGCCTATTTAGGAACCGAAGATTTGCGGGAAGTGCTAAAAATGATGGATAACGATAATAAAACGGCTCAATTGATTTACGAAGCATTTGTCTATCAAGTAGCGAAAGAATTGGGGGCCTATTTTGCTGCGTCAAAAGCCAGGGCGCAAGCAATTATCGTTACGGGGGGTATTGCTTATAACCTACGGTTTATTGCCGATTTGAAAGAATACGTAGGTAATTTAACAGAGTTTCATGTGTATCCGGGTGAAAATGAAATGGAAGCATTGGCCGAAGGCGTTTTTAGGGTTATTGATGGAGTTGAAGTGCCTTTGGAATATTGAACAACTGCCTACCTAACCCGCTTTATTCATACCTGAGCACAGCGAAAGGTGTGAATGTGCGAT
>DYQV01000730.1 GCA_020719105.1 Rikenella microfusus | reverse complement strand
ATGAATTATGAACTATTTTAGCCTAAACGATAAAACCCATCAGGTAAGTTTCTCCGAAGCCATTGTAAATGGATTGGCTCCAGACAACAGCTTATATTATCCATCGGAGATTCCGGTGTTTGAGCCCGGCTTTTTTTCAAATCTGGAGAACATGACCTTGCCCGAAATTGCCTTTCACGTACTAAAACCTTATGTGGCAAATGATTTATCGGATTCTGTATTGGGAAAAATTACCCAACAGGTTTTTGATTTTGAGATTCCCTTGGTAGAGGTACAACCCAACATTTATTCACTGGAGCTCTTTCATGGACCTACGTTGGCTTTCAAAGATGTGGGTGCCCGCTTTTTGGCGCAATGCATGGCACAAATCAGCCATGATAGAAAGATTCGCATTTTAGTGGCTACATCGGGTGATACCGGAAGTGCTGTGGCCAATGGCTTTCTGGGAATTGAAGGAACGGAAGTTGTAGTGCTTTACCCAAAAGGCAAAGTGAGCGAACTGCAACAAAAGCAATTTGCCACCTTAGGGCAAAACATACACCCAATAGCCATAAACGGGACATTCGACGATTGCCAGCGATTGGTAAAAACAGCTTTTTCCGATGTCAGCATAAACAAACCCATGAATTTGACCTCAGCCAATTCCATAAACGTTGCCCGTTGGATACCCCAATCGGTTTACTATTATTGGGCGGTGGCACAATTGGGAAAAACCGATAAAAAAGTGGTGGTATCGGTTCCCAGTGGAAATCTGGGCAATATTTCAGCGGGATTGTTGGCTCAAAAAATGGGTCTTTCCATTTATAAATTTATTGTTGCCAGCAACCAAAACAACATTGTACCCAATTATCTTAAAACGGGCGAATACCTACCCAAACCAAGCATCCAAACCATTGCCAATGCCATGGACGTGGGCGATCCTAACAATTTTCCGCGCGTTATGCAACTGCACAACAACCAGTTTGCGGAAATGAATGCCAACCTTACCGGGTATGCCTATAGCGACAGTCAGATAAAGGATATTATCAAGCAGTGCAAATTAAGCAACCAATATTTACTCGACCCACACGGCGCTACTGGATTTGGCTCGTTATTGGACTACCGGTTGGCAACTGATGAAATAGGAATCTTCCTTGAAACCGCACACCCGGCAAAATTCCGCGAGGAGGTGGAAC
>DYQV01000201.1 GCA_020719105.1 Rikenella microfusus | reverse complement strand
TTAGAGTTTAGAAATTTGAAATTTGAAATTAGTGTTTGTGAATTTTTTGTAAAAATATCAATAATAGTAAGAATGTATGCAAATTGAGACACTTTTACAGTAGCAACTTCTGAAAGTTTTCAACTGTTGAATTAAAACCGGAAATAAGCTCATCCATAATCTCCTGAACCGGTTTAATGGTATCAATTAAAGCGGAAACTTGTCCAATTTCCAGTTCGCCTTCGGTTAAATAGCCTTCGAACATTCCAAGTTTAGCACGACCTTTCCCCAGCAATTCCTCAAACTCTGCTGCACTGGCACCGCGCAATTCAAATTCCAGTACTTTTTGGTAGAAAGGATTTTCCAAAAGCCTTACCGGAGCTAACTTTTTAAATGTAAGATGGGTACTTCCTTCTTTTGCCTCCACAATTTTTTGCTTAAAACTTTCATGTGCCGACGATTCCATGGATGCCGCAAAACGGCTTCCAATCTGCACCCCATCAGCCCCTAATGCAATAACAGCAGCCATGGCTTGTCCTGAACCAATTCCTCCTGCTGCAATTATCGGAAGATGAACTGCTTTCTTAATCTGTGGAATCAGGCATAAGGTAGTAGTTTCTTCCCTCCCGTTGTGTCCCCCGGCTTCAAATCCTTCGGCAACAATGGCATCTACCCCCGCATCTTGGCATTTCAAAGCAAATTTGGTATTGGCAATAACGTGTACGACAATAATCCCTTCAGCTTGCAAAATTTTGGTCCAAGTAGCCGGATTGCCCGCACTGGTAAATACTATCGGCACTTTTTCGGCGATAATCAATCTCATAATTTCATCCATCTCTGGATATAGTAATGGAACATTTACCCCAAACGGTTTTTTTGTGGCAGCTTTCATTTTGGTTAGGTGTTCCTTCAATACCTCGGGATGCATGGATCCGGCACCCAGCAAGCCCAAGCCTCCGGCATTGCTTACCGCTGATGCCAGTTTCCAGCCGCTGCACCAAACCATACCGCCTTGTATAATGGGATATTGGATGCCAAATAATCCGGTCACTCTATTCTTCATAATACTATTACTTTGAACAAAAATTTATTAATATAATAACTATCTTATCGTTCATTTGATTGTAAACATTTAAACAATAAATTTGTAGCACTTTTTATTGAATATTCCAATTTAAACCTGCGAAAGATACTGATAAGAAATGACGAAAAATATTTTTGAGCGTATTACTGTTTGGCGTACAAACCATATTTCCGAGAAAAACCTGATACTGTTTCTGAGTCTTATCATAGGAATATTAACGGGCTGGACAGCAGTAATCTTAAAAAATGCAATTCACATAACCAACCATTTTCTGGAAAGTAAAATGGACATTGGTGTTGAAAGTTATTTGTATTTAGCCTTACCGGGAATCGGTATCATAATTACGGTTCTTTGGGTCACTTATGCAGTAAAAGATAAAATCAGTCATGGAGTAAGCCGGATACTGTATTCCATATCAAAAAAGAACGGAATTATAAAACCGCACAACACCTTTTCGAGTATTGTGGGTAGCACCTTTACCATTGGATTTGGAGGTTCAGTTGGAGCCGAAGCACCCATAACACTTACCGGAGCTGCTATTGGTTCGAATTTGGCGCGGATGTTCCGGTTAAATCACAAACAAATTATTTTGCTTATTGGATGCGGAGCTGCCGGTGCCGTTGCCGGAATTTTCAAAGCCCCCATTGCCGGTGTAGTATTCACGCTCGAAGTATTGATGTTGGATTTGACCATGGCATCGGTGATACCTTTACTTATTTCCGCAGCCACTTCAACTATGATTGCATTTTTCTTTATGGGAAGAAGCGCTGCTCTTTTTGCCTTTGAAATTAAAGCACCCTTTGTTATCCATAACCTACCCTGGTATTTAGTGTTAGGTTTTACGGCCGGATTATTGAGCCTTTATTTTACACGCACTACTATGAACGTGGAAAGTTGGTTCGATTCTTTTAAAAAAAGGTGGTTGAAAATTCTAATAGGCACTATAGGTTTAGGATTACTCATATTCATCTTCCCCCCTCTCTTTGGCGAAGGATATCTTTCTCTCCATTCCATCCTTTCCGGAAACGGCGATGCTTTGTTGTATCACAGTTATTTTTATGAATGGAAAGATAATTTTTGGGTGATTGTAGGTTTTTTATCTCTGTTGTTGGTATTTAAAACTTTTGCCACTTCGTTTACTACAGGATCAGGTGGAGTGGGAGGAGTATTTGCCCCCTCACTTTTTATGGGTGGGGTGCTGGGCTATCTGGTGGCCATAATACTTAACCGGTTCAGTTTTATTCATGTAAATGAAGCCAATTTTGCTTTAGTGGGAATGGCGGCTTTTATGTCGGGGGTGATGCATGCCCCTATGACTTCCATTTTTTTGATTGCTGAAATTACAGGTGGCTACGGGCTTTTTGTTCCTTTAATAATCGCCTCCACCATTTCGTACATCACCATTATGTATTTTGAGCCTCATTCCATTTATACCAAACGGCTGGCACGACGCGGTGAATTGATAACTCACAACAAAGACCGGGCAGCGCTTACCCTAATGCGCCTCGACCGCGAAATTGAGCGCGATTTAATTACTATTCATCCTGAACAGACTTTACGGGAATTGGTTCACATCATTAGTCAATCAAAACGGAATATTTTTCCAGTAATAAATGAAAAAAATGAACTGGTGGGAATTGTTTTGTTGGATGACATCCGCGATATTATGTTTAACCCAGATATGTATGATGACACTCATATTTATGAACTAATGACGGCACCTCCCGATGTGGTATTATTAACCGATTCCATGGAAATGGTAATGCATAAATTTGAGGAAACAGGAGCCTGGAACTTACCTGTACTAAAAGATGGAAAATATGAAGGGTTCATATCCAAATCGAAAATTTATACTGCTTACCGGAAAGTATTGGTTTACTTTTCAGAGGAATAGAACGGACTTATGTTGAATAATTATGATGTGTGTCATAAAAAAATGGAGCCAAACACAAAGTGGAAACTTTATATTTCTGATAATATGCAAATTACAATGTTATCGAAAACTGATGTTGCAGACATTTCACAATTGAAATAAGCCAATCATTGAATTAAGTAGTAACTATTTTTCAGAACCTTTCCTCAAAAAATGAACTATTTAGTTACTTTTTGTAAAAATAAGGTAGCTATTTGCAACGAAAGGGTATCATTTAATGCCTCAGGATGCCATTGTACAGCCACAGCAAAAGGATGAGTGGTAGTATCGGTCCATTGAATGGATTCAATAACCCTGTCGGGAGCAAAAGCTGCAACTTTAAAACCCGGTGCAATGGAATCAATGGATTGGTGGTGTCGGCTGTTGACTTGAAATTCAGAAATATGGAATTGGGTATCTAACCAAGAGTCATCATTTGCAATGGCCACATGGGCATATTCCGTTTTTATGCGATGTTTTAACGTACTTTCAGGGTAAAAAGTGGGTATATCGGGAATCAAGGTTCCGCCATTTCCTACATTCAATATCTGCAATCCACGGCAAATCCCAAAAATGGGGGTTTTATTTTTCATGGCATATTGAATCATCAGCAGTTCTATGCTGTCGCGGAAATTATCGTAACCTTCGCATATTGAATCATATTCCGGTTTGTTATAAACCAACGGATTTACATCTTCACCACCACCCAATACCATACCATTGGCCCTGTTTAAAAAGTAATTCATGGAATCGAGTGGAATTCCGTAAAACTGTCGGGTTTCAATTGTGTTATTGGCTTTTTTTAACCACAACTCAATTCTTGAGTCGTAATCCTTCGAAATAAGAATAAAAGTCTTCTGCGGCTGTTTACAGGAAACGAGAATTACCGCAATTAAAAGTAGGAAGTATTTATGCATTGAATAGGTATCCGTAAAATGTTAAACTTTTGCCTTTCTGAAATTGCTAAAGTATAAAAATTTCCATTGGTACGAATAAAAAATCCATTTTGGTTATTTCGACTAAAGTAAAATTTACGGTGCCGGCGATAAAACCAAAAAGCTATTCTGCATTGATTGGAATACCGGAAAAGAGGTTTATTCAGCCAACCTGATGGCTCCCGGGAACGTTATTTATGCCGATGGGTTGATTTACGCTTATGGTGAAAATGGTACGATTGGACTCATTGAACCACTATCCGACCAATTCAGACCGGTGAGTTCGATTAAAGTTCCATTGGGCGCCAACCAGCATTGGGCGCACTTAGTAATTGTAAATAAAAAATGTATGTGCGCCATGGTGCATCGTTAATGGTTTATGATATTGCGAACAAATAAATGAAAAGCACTCCCAAATTTTTGAATACTGGATATTTGGATGGTGGGCAACTTGCTAAAAAAATGCGACATTTGACATAAGAATTTAAAATAATGGCGTATCTTTGAAATAAAAAATGAAAGCTGAGCAAATTTCCTTATCAACTTTAGACAACAGGAATGTTTTGGGTCTTATTGAGACTTCCAGAAATGGTGTTGATTTAGATACTTTTGATGAAATTACTGGTGAATTTCCGTTTGATTTGTCAGAATGGTCAAGGATATTACATATATCAGAAAGGACTATACAACGATATCGTAAGGATAAGAGAAAGTTTGACTCAATTCATACTGATAGACTTCTGCAAATAATGATTCTTTTAAATAAAGGAATTGAGGTATTTGGCAAAAATGATAATTTTTTAAGCTGGTTAAATTCGTTAAACATTGCTCTAGGAAGCGTAAAACCAATTGAGTTAATGGATAATTCCTTTGGGATTAATATGGTGACCAACGAATTGATAAAAATTGAATACGGGGTATTGGCATGAGAGTTTATCGTCTTTCCAAAAACAAATATGCAAATGATTTGACAGGAAAAGGAGCTGAATTGACTGGCGGAAGATGGAATAAAATAGGAACAAAAATCCTTTACACCTCTGATTCAAGGGCTTTATGTACGGCAGAAATAGCGGTTCATACTCCAATTGGAATACTACCAACTGATTACTATTTAATAACCATTGAGATACCTGATGCGATTGAAATTCTTACTCTTGATAAAGCAACATTGCTTCGTGAC
The DNA here is from genome assembly GCA_020719105.1 of Rikenella microfusus. Lineage (GTDB taxonomy): Bacteria > Bacteroidota > Bacteroidia > Bacteroidales > SZUA-534 > GWE2-40-63. The sequence continues at coordinate 331 of DYQV01000201.1, read as the reverse complement.
TGGAAAAGTTTTCCACACTCAAATACAACTCAGGAGATTGGAGAAGATTTTATCTTAAAAAAAGAATATATAGTATTAAAAGTTCCTTCAGCAGTTGTTCAGGGTGATTATAACTATTTAATAAATCCACAGCATAAGCATTTTGATAAAGTTAAGATTGTTGATAAAGAAGTATTTGCATTTAATGAAAGATTATTTAAATAAACAAAAGGGATAACAAAGCCTATTTAATAAACTCTTTAAAAAGATTCCATTACCAAATTTATATAATAACAATGAGTCCGCTCCGAAAAGTCATCCGATGAATCAATTATTAAAATCGGAGATTGTA
>DYQV01000729.1 GCA_020719105.1 Rikenella microfusus | reverse complement strand
GTTAAAGCAATAGAGCACTTCGGAACAAGGGGGAAATGTTGCACACACCATCTTTTTTACCTTCAAAATCATTCGGGTATTTAAAACTGCTGGCTTATCTTTGCACCAAATAAAACATAAATGATTATTTCCCCTGAACAATGGATGTCTAAAATAGTTGAGATTGAAAGTCCCGCAGAATTTGAGGTGCTGGCCTTGGATGCCTTTCATTTTCAATACCAGCACCTGGCGGTTTATCGTGCTTATTGTCAATCCTTGAAAATTAATCCAGCCGATGTAAAAGCAGTTCAGCAAATCCCTTTTTTACCTGTTGAGTTTTTTAAAACCCATCGGGTAATAGCAGATGATCTTTCAGTGGAAACCATTTTCACCAGCAGCGGAACCACTGGTATGGAAACCAGCAAACACTTGGTTCACAATCTTTCTGTTTATGAAAACAGTTTTCTGAAAGGCTTTAACCATTTTTATGGGTCGCCTTCCGATTATTGCATTTTGGCCTTGCTCCCATCCTATCTGGAACGCGAAGGGTCGTCGCTGGTTTATATGGCCAACCGGTTGATTCAGGAAAGCGGCCACCCAAAAAGTGGTTTTTACCTGAATAATTTAAGTGAACTGGCCGTTACCTTGCAACAACTTACAAACTCCCAAAAACCAACCCTGCTCCTTGGCGTTACTTATGCCTTGCTCGATTTGGCGGAACAGTTTCCCATGCAAATCCCAAACGCTATTATCATGGAAACCGGTGGCATGAAAGGGCACCGGGTAGAACTGGTGAAAGAAGCCATGCACAAGCAATTGCAGCAAGCTTTTGGGGTAACACACATTCATTCCGAATATGGCATGACCGAACTGCTCTCCCAAGGATATTCAAAAGGGGATGGTATTTTTCAAACCCCACCCTGGATGAAGATATACATACGCGATACCTACGACCCATTCTCCTACTTAACTGCCGAACGAAATGGCGGAATCAATGTCATTGATTTGGCCAATAGTTATTCCTGTTGCTTTATTGAAACCAAAGACCTGGGCAAAACCCATACCGATGGCACGTTTTCCGTTTTGGGCCGGTTCGATAACAGCGATATTCGAGGATGTAACTTAATGGTGGGGTAAAAAACAAACAAAACAGCTAACCCGGATTATTCATTAATAATCCTGACGATTAAGCTACACCT
>DYQV01000200.1 GCA_020719105.1 Rikenella microfusus | reverse complement strand
ACCCAAAATTGGGAGTTTTTATTTTCCCAATTTTGAGGAGGAGCTTTATCGTCAGCATTATTCTTGAATAATCCGGGTTAAAACTATTGCCACTGGATTATCTTATTTTTCATTGCAGAATAATCAAGTTATGGTATTAGTAATAAACGTAAGTGAAGGTTTTTAATTCAAGTGATATTAAAGCAAAACATTTTTAACAATGCTATTCTCAGTGGATTACTTGGTATAAGTTCCATTCTCATTAATTAGCATCAATAGGGGTATATTTTGCTTTTGCAGGGTTTCGTTCCCCACAGTCATAAAAACTCTTCCAGCCATTGCAATTCTACCGTCCGATAGTTGTATAGCCGATAGAAAATCGGAACTGGTTCTGCTGTTTTGCTTGATATCTATATCCGGTTTATCATTTTCATCGAGCGTTTTATTTGCAATTTCTTGAAGCATATTGTTTATAATTGAGAACTTTCCATTGGTAATTACTTGCTTTTGATCGACAAAAAACTTCGAACCAAAAATCAAATAGTTATTATTTTGTAAACTTATAATTCCATTGGCATTAAAATCGGTTAAGGAATTAGAATTCAATTCCTCCCCATCTGCCGAAAGTTTTACAACTCTTGTTTCACAGGTTCCCGTTGGATTTTTTGTATATCCGCAAACATAGAATATTTCGTCTGTATTCGATACAACAAAACTTTGATTGCTGAAATTGTTAGGAACGTCAATTCCTTTTTTCCATAACTGATTCCCTTGGTTATTAAGCTTATAAATAATAGGAACATATTCCGTTGATTCATCGTTATATTTTTTTCCAAGAATATAAATATCACCCGTTTTGGTAACTACCAATTGATCGGCTTCTTCATTTTGCTCCGACGATATTTTTTTTAACCATTCTACTTTATTGGTACTATTTTCCAGTTTATTAAGGGAAATGTTGAATTTTTCTGTCTTTACCGACTTGGTATATAAAATATAATAATAATTCGCATAACTGGTTATATCGCTAATTAGGGTTGAGTAAATTTGTGTTTCAATTGTTTTGGAAACTTCCTTGCCTTCTTGATTTAAAAATAGTTGAAAGGGCACATACTGCTTATTTACCGATAAATTACCGAAAACTCTATAACCATTAGGTTTAGATGCCTCAAGTTTTATTAAATTGTACAGGTTTTCAATCGACTCGGTTGATGCAACAATCGATTCTCCCGTTTTTCCTATGGTAATAAGTTGAATTTCGGCATTCGTAAATTTAGCGTTGGAGCAAAAATTTAACATCTGTATTTTGCTATCACTCGTCTCTAAAAGGTCAATTATACTCGAATTTGGAAATTCCAGTTTATTCAAGGGATAGAAAAAAATTCCTGTTTGTCCGGTAACATTCAATGCTAATAGCATTAAAATACATGCAGTCCAGTTAGTTAATGGGTTAATTTTCATGTTGCCTGTTTTTATTAGAAATAATCAATAATTTCTCAAATGATGTAATTAGGCTAAAAATAGTGAAAAATGATGGAACGTTTACATTGTAGCAAAAAAAACTAGATTTTAATCAAACTTAGTCACTAGGAGAGCTTAGTTTATAGTTATTTTCTTTGATTTTTAATATCTTGTTAATTATTTCATTGCTATTTCGCTTAATTTAGCCACCGATTTAAACAATGGGAAAAGAAGTATTGAGTGATTTGCCTTTTCAAATCGCTCAATTTGGGTTTTAATCAGATAAGTATATGATTGTCAATAAATTTGGAGGGGCATCAATAAAAAGTAGTGAGGCCATTCAACGCATGAATTCTATTTGTAGTGAATTTATGCAGCATGGGGTCATTGTTGTTTCTGCTATGGGTAAAACAACCAACCTATTGGAGCAACTAGTTATTAATTATTGCAAAGAAACCCCTTACGATAAGTATAGAAAGGAGTTTGAACTTTATCATCTTCAAATTATTGAGAAATTATTTTTGCGGGATAATCCAATTTTTCAATTATTTTCAGTATTACTACAAGAACTTGATGAAAAACTACTAAAAAGACCGGGATTTAATTTCGATTTTGAATACGATCAAATAGTCTCATTTGGTGAGTTGTTGTCAACTAAAATAGTGGCAGCATATCTTAATCAGCAAGGAAAGAAAGTTACTTGGGTTGATATCAGAAATTGTTTAAAAACCGACAGCACCTTCCGTGAAGGGAGGGTTGATTGGGAACTTTCCCGAAAGCTTATGGTTGAATATTTTCCCGATGCAGATTCTAATCTTTACCTAACCCAAGGTTTTATTGGTTCCGATCTAAATAATTTGACAACTACTTTAGGACGTGAGGGCTCCGATTTTACGGCAGCTGTTATTGCAAATGCTTTAAATGCTGAAAAAGTTGTGGTTTGGAAAGATGTGCCAGGTATTTTATGCGCCGACCCTGATTGGATTCCAGACACTCCTAAAATTGATAAGCTTTCTTATTCTGAGGCGGTTGAACTTGCCTTTTATGGAGCCCGGGTTATTCACCCTAAGACTATAAAACCACTTCAGAATAAAAATATTCCATTGCAAGTTCGTTCATTTTTAAACACAGCCAATCAAGGTACCCTTATCGATTCTATTAAAAATCAGGATACACCTCCCGTTTATATTAAAAAGGAGCAACAGGTTTTAATCTCAATAAAGCCAAAGGATTATTCATTTATTATAGAAGAAAACCTGAGTCATATTTTTGGAATTTTAGCCCATCAACAAATTAAGGTTAATTTGATGCAGAATAGCGCTTTAAGTTTTTCAATTGCTGTTGATAGCAATATGGAACGAGTTCCTAAAGTAATTCAGGAATTAAAACTATATTATAATGTTAAGTACAACGACGGGCTCGATTTGATAACCATACGTCACAATCAGGCAGGTGCAGAGCACAAAGTTTTGGAGGGAAAAACAATTCTGGTAGAACAGCGAAGCCGAACCGTGGCTAAGTTTATAGTTCGATAACAGTTCGAAAAAGGATAAGACTTTTAACACTATATCACATTTCTTGAAACAGAAAGTAAGAATGAATAAAGTTTTTGCTCAGCTAGCGATCAAAGGTTAATGCTACTCCGTTGGCAATTTCGTGAATGGTGCCATTTTCAAATATCAGATTGCCGTTTACAAATGTATGAGTTACTGTCGATTGAAATATCTGACCATCAAAAGGGGACCATTTGCACTTATAAAATAAGGATTCTTTTGTAACGGTGAATGGCTTTTTTAAATCAACTAAAACAACATCGGCATAGTACCCGGGCTCTAAAAATCCTCTCTTCTCAATTTTAAATAGTTTGGCGGGTGCATGGCACATTTTATTTACAATCTCCTCTAGGGTCAATTTACCTCCAAAATGTAGTTCTAACATAGCAATCAAAGAATGCTGAACCATCGGTCCACCGGAAGAGGATTGGGTATAGACCGATGTTTTTTCATTTAAAGTGTGCGGTGCATGATCGGTTGCAATTACATCCAATCTATCTGATAGCAGCCCTTTTAATAATTCTTTTCTATCATGCGCTGTTTTTATTGCCGGATTCCATTTAATTAGATTTCCCAATCGCTCATAATCGGAATCATCGAACCAAAGATGGTGTACACAAACTTCCGCTGTAATCCTTTTATTCTCTATCGGTCCGGAATCAAATAGCGAAATCTCTTTCGCTGTTGATAAGTGCAGCACATGCAATTGACTCTTATATTTTGTAGCCAAATCAATCGCTTTTGAAGAGGAAATGTAGCATGCCTCCTCACTTCTTATTAAGGGGTGATGCTTGGGTAATATGGCATCACCATACTGCAATTTAAAACGTTCTAAATTTTGTTTGATTGTATTTTCATCTTCGCAGTGAGTGGCAATTAAACAAGGGGCTTCTGCAAATATGGCTTGTAAAGTTTTGGCATTGTCAACCAGCATATTTCCGGTGGATGCTCCCATAAAAACCTTAATACCGCAAACTTTTTTAGCATTCGTTTTAATCAGTTCTTTAATGTTATCATTAGTTGAACCCATATAAAATGAAAAATTAGCTAACGAGCTTTTGGCTCCTAATTCAAATTTTTCGCTTAAAAGGTCTTGAGTAATGGTTTGGGGGTTGGTATTTGGCATTTCCATAAACGATGTAATGCCACCTGCTACAGCAGCCATCGATTCAGTATGCAAATCGCCTTTATGGGTCAAACCGGGCTCTCTGAAATGAACTTGATCATCAATCACTCCTGGAATAGCTATTTTACCGGTTGCGTCAATGATGGTATAAGTGGTTCTTTCATAATCGATGGGTAACTTTTCTGAAACACTTTCTATTTTATCCCCTTGTATTACAATATTTCCGATAAATTGGTGGCCATTGTTTACAATGGTTGCATTGCGAATAAGTGTTTTCATGCCAACTGTTTATTTATCCCAATTATTTTTGAGTATTAAAAGGATGCTATGCCCGCTTATACGACCGGAAAAAACTTCTCCATTTCATGCGCATAACACCCCAAATAGCCTCATTAAATATTCCTCCACTCATCTTTGATTTGCCTTGCTGGCGATCAGTAAAGATGATAGGTACTTCAACAATGTTAAATCCAAATTTCCAAGTGGTAAACTTCATTTCAATTTGGAATGCGTATCCTTTGAACTTAATTTTATCAAAATCAATGGTATCTAAAACCTTTCGGGTGTAACATTTAAAACCGGCAGTTGTATCCTGAATTTTCATACCCGTTACCATTCTTACGTAAGCTGACGCATAGTAACTCATTAAAACCCTACCAATTGGCCAGTTTACAACATTTATTCCTGAAATGTACCTTGACCCAATTGCTAAATCAGCTCCATTTTTACAAGCATTGTAGAGTTTAACTAAGTCCTCAGGATTATGAGAGAAATCAGCATCCATCTCAAAAATATAGGTATAACCATGGGCAAGTGCCCATTTGAACCCATCAATATATGCAGTTCCCAAACCAAGTTTGCCGGCACGTTCCATAATATAAAGTTGTTCGGGAAACTCTTTCATCAACTTCTTTATTATATCAGCAGTACCATCAGGGCTATTGTCTTCAACTATTAGCAAATTGAAACTTCCATCAAGAGAAAATACCTTTCTAATTATAGCTTCAATATTTTCTTTTTCATTGTAGGTGGGAATAATAACTACTTTATCTTTTTCCATAGTGTTTTCAATTATGGATGCGAAGATAATAAATCTTCATTGTTTACCTTTAGTTGAAACATAAAAAAGAATAGACCGTTTTAATTCCTATTATATATAGGTGTATTATTCAAAGTAGGGTTGAATATTTGAAGGTGGGCATAAAACACATTGGACTTCTAAATTACTGATGGTTAATTAATTGTTAAATTAATGTAAAAATAAATAAAAAAACCCACGAATAAATTTGGAATTAGATTATAAAGAGTTTACTTTTGCA
>DYQV01000728.1 GCA_020719105.1 Rikenella microfusus | reverse complement strand
CACCTGTGTTATCGCTATACCCTGTTTTTACCGGCGCAAATATGAACTTGTTTTTTAAATTTAACATATTACCAAGTTTATGATTTACTATTTAACAGGATCCCATACAACCAGTACCAAAGCTCCTTTTTTTGACTCAAAGGGGCCGTGGTCGTCATGGGGGGAAAATATTTGATACGAACCTTTTGAATATACTTTGCCATTACTGATGTATTCTCCGTCAAGGACAAAGTTTTGCTCTGTAACAACATGAGCATGAGGATCCATGTGAAAGCCTTTTGGCAATTTTAAGAGAATTGTCCTGGCACCATTTTCATCTCTTAATATTTTTCTTTTTGTTCCACTCGGATAATTGTCTGCATCTTCCCAGTTTAAATCATCATACAAATTCATTAAATTTTTCATGACATTTTCCTCCATTCGTTAGTGATTAAATTTATTTATGTTTTCAATATCGCCGGTAACACCTGTGCCCGGCTATGATTGGCCATTTCTTTAATGTGGTTTAATGTATCAGCCGAAACAGGGATTTGAATCTCGTTGTGTTCAAAGTGTCCGGCCTTTAGCCGTTCGATTCTCATGTATAAACGGAAAGGTTCTTTTTCGCTACGTGATACAATCAGATTGTCAGCCATTTCCTCTAACTGAGCGATTTCCTCTTTTTTTGCCGATGTGCTAACTGAAATGACGTAGGTTAAATGGGTATTTCGTTTTAGTGTTTCTTTAATTTTATTAAAAATAAGGTCTCCGTATGTGGGTGAAAAAAGTAAAAGATTTAAAGCTGAAACGAAAACCATAACACCCAAACCCTTCGCGGGTAAATGTTTTATTGCTAAATTAAGCGTCTGTTCCCAAATCTCTGGTTTTAACAGGTTGGCCTCAATTAGCTGCTTGTTTATTTGTTCATAGCCCTGTATTTGTGTGTTGAGACGGATGGAAATCAAATTATCATTATAATTGTTCATGTCTGTTCCTGTAATATTTTTCACACTCTCCACCACAAATTCAGGGGAAGGATATTGCAACGAGATGATTACAGCACTTCCTCCGTTTTTTAGCCACGATGATAAAAAGTATTCTCCAATAAGCGGTTTTCCTGAGCCCCCAGGCCCGGTAATAATTGTGGTAGATTTTATGGGCAGGCCATCGGGGATCATTTTATCAAACCAGTCAATATTTG
>DYQV01000199.1 GCA_020719105.1 Rikenella microfusus | reverse complement strand
TTTTGGGTGGAAGACCGGGTTCGAACCGGCGACCTCTAGAACCACAATCTAGCGCTCTAACCAACTGAACTACATCCACCATTTTGCGGTTGCAAATATAACTAATAAATAATTATTTTTCCAACTCATTTTAATATTTAATCTGTTCTATATTTGTGAATAGAAATAATAATTGAATTTCACATGAAAAGAATTTTGGTATTAGTTATTTGCCTTTTAAGTCTAACCTTATTTGCTCAGCAAAAAACCAACACTTTTTATTCAAACGGAAAATTGGCAAGTACAGGAATAACAGAGCGTGGGGTAGAGCAAGGATTATGGATTTATTACGACAGCCTGGGGGTTAAATTGCAAGAAACTGAGTTTAATAGAGGAGTTGTGCATGGGAAACTTACCTATTATTTTAGAAATGGATTGATACAAAACCAAGGAACTTTTAAAAACGGCATTTTAAACGGGAGTTATTTTGAAAATTATTTGAATGGGTTACCTACAGTTACCGGATACTATTCATCAGGCAAAAAAGATAGCATTTGGTGTTATTTTAACGGTCGAGGCAATAAGTTAAAAGAAGAACAATTTCGACACGATTCTATTTTTCTGCTCAATTATTGGGATAAAGAGGGCAAACAATTAGTGATTGATGGCTATGGAATTTATACCTCCTACTACCAGAATGGAGCGGTTGAAGAAACCGGACCTTACCAAATGGGTCTGCCAAATGGATTCTGGAAGCGATACTATAACAACGGGCAAGTGCGATCTACAGGTCATTATCAGAGAGGAATTGAAGTGGGTAAATGGCTTTCCTATTATCGTGAAGGAAATTTATTGAGCGAAATTGATTACGATAATGGCCTCAACATCCGCTATTATCCTAACGGTCGAAAAGAAATGGAAGGCATAATTGCATCGGGCGAAAAAGACAGCATTTGGAACTATTGGTATCACGATGGAAAGCCCAAATTACAGGTTGCTTATGCAAAGGGCAAGAAAAATGGATTACAAGTTGATTGGTTTCCTTCCGGTCAAATGGCTAGCGAAATTATTTTTAATCAAGATGTAAAAAATGGAAAAGCTACCTGGTGGCACGAAAAGGGTCAATTAGATATTGAAGGAAATTTTGTAAACGACACACAAGATGGTTTGTGGACCTATTGGCGTACTTCTGGGAATAAAGGGAACGAAGGTTTTTACAAGAACAATCAAATGGATGGTCACTGGGTATTCTGGTATGATAACGGTGCTATTTGGAAAGAGGGGGATTATAAAAATGGGTTAAGGACGGGCCACTGGATAATCTATTTTGAAAACAAACAGAAGCTGCACGATGGTAATTTTGTGGAGGGTAAAGAAGAAGGTTTTTGGCAACGATGGTATGAAAACGGACAAATGGAACTGACGGGCTATTTCAAGACTGGAACTATGGATAGCCTTTGGCAAGCCTGGTTCGATGATGGAAAATTGGATTATCAGCTTTCATATAAAAACAATCTGAAAAATGGTAAGGCTATCTATTGGTATGCAAATGGGACAAAACGGATGGAAGAGAATTATTCCTTGGGTATCCTGAATGGACCATATCTCACATGGCGTGAAAACAAAACAAAGATTATTGAAGGAAATTATTCCCAGGGATTGAAAGACGGCCTCTGGAAATACTACAATGAATACGATAAAATGCTCCGCCTTGAAAATTACAAAGAGGGCAGAGAAAATGGGTTGTGGCAAACTTGGTATAAAGAAGGGCCTTTAAAAAGTGAAATTGAATACAAGAATGGTAAAAAGCATGGAACTGTTAAATACTTAGAAATTAGGGGTAAAGTAATTTACGAAGCGGTTTACAAAGACGATAAAGAGGTTAAAGTAAAAGAAGACACAAGAAACCCAAAATAACAGACATTATGAACATAAAAAAAAGGCTGAAATTTGATTTCAGCCTTTTTCATGAATACTATATTTGAAATTAGTTCCTGTTGATGCAGTTCAAATCCTCAAATGCTATTTTCAACCGTTCAATCAAAGTAACTTGTCCGGCACGTAACCAAACTCGAGGGTCGTAATATTTCTTATTTGGTTTGTCGCTTCCTTCTGGGTTGCCAATTTGGCCTTGCAAATAACCTTCATTCTTTTTGTAATAGTTCATAACACCTTCCCAAGATGCCCATTGGGTGTCAGTATCAATGTTCATTTTAACTACTCCATAGCTAATGGCTTCACGGATTTCGGCATGTGTTGAACCAGAACCACCGTGGAACACAAAGTTAACTGGGTTTGGTCCGGTTTTAAATTTATCTTGAATGTATTTCTGGGAGTTGTCCAAAATTTTTGGGGTCAAAACCACATTTCCTGGCTTGTAAACTCCATGAACGTTTCCAAATGATGCAGCAATGGTAAAGTTTGGAGAAATCTTGTTTAACGATTCGTAAGCAAATGATACATCTTCCGGTTGGGTATAAAGTCTTGAGTTATCCACATCGCTGTTGTCCACACCATCTTCTTCACCGCCGGTAATACCTAACTCAATTTCAAGAGTCATTCCCATCTTACTCATTCGGGTTAGGTATTTTTCGCAAGTCTCAATGTTTTCTTTCAAAGGTTCTTCCGAAAGATCTAACATGTGGGAACTAAAAAGCGGTTTTCCGGTTTCTTTAAAATGTTTTTCACCCGCATCAAGCAAACCGTCAATCCAAGGCAATAATTTTTTTGCAGCATGGTCGGTATGTAAAATAACAGGAACCCCATACGCCTCTGCCAACATATGAACATGTTTTGCACCCGAAACAGCTCCTAAAATGGCAGCTTGCTGTCCCTCTAATTTAAGACCCTTACCGGCATTAAACTGAGCACCTCCATTTGAAAATTGAATAATTACCGGTGAATTGACCAATTTAGCCGCTTCAATTACCCCATTAATCGAATCGCTTCCCACAACGTTTACCGCTGGCAATGCAAAATTATTTGCTTTAGCTATGCGGAATACTTCTGACATATCTTTTCCAGAAACAACTCCTGGCTTTACTTTGTCAAAAATTTTTTCAGCCATAATATTAATTTATTAATTATAATTAGTGATTTTGTGATAATTTAAAATAACGATGCAAATATATTAATTTGATTGAAAGGAATCATCATTTTATTCAATACATCTTAAAACTTCCATGATACTTTCTTGCTTCGCTCCTTTAATAGGTTCTTCAACAAAACCGGAAATTAAATGGTATTTGAACACGGTTATTGGTGTTTCTTTTAGTTTTTGATATTGTTCCGCTGAAAGTTTGAATATCAATAAGGTTGATAGTTCAGAAAAATCGCTCATTTTTGTTGAATCAACGGGCATTGTGCGCGGGAAAAGGGTTACTTCTTCTTCATTGCTTAAAACAAAGGATATTTCCCTATCTTCTTGTATTTCGTAATTGCTATACCTATAATATTGTATCTTCAGGTATTTGTTTTCGCCTATCGATTGTCCTTTTACAAAAACCGGCTGCCCATTAATGCGCAGCAGTATTTCCGCTGCAGTCCTTTTGACGGTTAGCTCTGTTACCGCATCAATTTCATTTTTCTCGTACGAACAATTCTGAGCTGCCACTGAATTTACAAGAATAGAAAACCCAATAGATCCAGCAAAAATTGGTGCAAATAAGTAATATTTCCTGAATATCATTCTAATTAAAGCTTTGATAGAATTTGCAAAAAATCAGCATTCGGAAATAAACCAGGGAGATCGTTGGCAAATGGTTTCTTTATACGCATGACTTCAAATAATAATAACTGATCATTGGAACCAATAACTATTTTATTTCTTGGTTCACAATCAAAAAATTCCAAAATCTCAGCAAATGTATGCTGCGAAATAAATAGTTTACCCTCAGGAGTATTGCTTTCAATGGTACTTGCAATGTTTACGGTATCTCCCCATATATCGTATGATAATTTGTTCTTTCCCACAACTCCTGCAATTACCTTTCCTGTATGTATTCCTATACCCGTTTCAAAAACAGGCAAACCAGATTGGTTTCGTTGGGTATTAATTTCAATGATAACTTGCTGCATTTCCATTGCAGTTAGCAGGGCATCAATCGGATTGCTTTTATTCCGTAAAGGCACTCCTCCGGCTCCTAAATAGGAACCTCCAACTGTTTTTATCTTTTCAATAAAATGTTTTTCCAGTATTCCATCAAATCGGATCATCATTTCGTTCAGTTGATCCACCAATTCTTCAATTGGTACGGTATCGGCCAAATGAAAAAAGTTACGGATGTTTAAATGAATTAAGGATACTTTTCCATAATGGCGAGGGGTAGCATAGCCTTTCTTTTTTAGTTGAATGGCCACTTCATAAGGCAGTACTTTGTTTAAAACTTCTTCCGTCTTGTCTTTGGCTATCTCTAAAGCCTTTTTTTGCTCATTAAGTTCCCGAATTTGTTCTTCCACATAATCCTTCACCGATTCAAGATGCTCGGTTAATGTTTGCGTATTTTCCCAGCGTTGCACCATTTCCTCTTCCATGTCTTTTTGCTGGGTAATATCAAATTCAATAACAATAAAACGTTCAATTTCTTGAAGATTGTTTTTTACAGGCGAAAGGGTTGATTGAACCCATTTAACCGTTCCATTTTTAGTAACTATCGACCTGGAAAACGAAAAGGAAGAATTCTTTTTAAAGAAATTTCGGTCGGTTTCGCTCAAAACCTTAATAAAGCTTGAATTGGTGTTGTTATTAAAAGAAGCGGATTCATTAAACGAGTATCCGTATAAACGCTCAAATCCTTCATTGGTCCATTGAATAATACCCTCGGTATTTAAAATCAGAATAGAATTATCAGCCGACTGTGGAATTGAAGCCAAAAGCTCCAGCTCCATTAATTTCTGGCTATCAATTTCTATCATTTTTCCCATTTTGTGGCTGAATATTCATCTAAGTCGCTAAAAATACAAAATATATATTATTCTTTTTAAGTAAATTTGCAAATCGTATTAAAAAAGTTGAAATTATGAAAAAAGCTGAAATCCATACCGAAAAGGGAGTAATGAAGGTTTCATTTTATGAAAAAGATGCACCAAACACGGTAGATAATTTTATTAAGTTGGCAAAAAAAGGTTTTTATGATGGGCTGACCTTCCATCGGGTGATTCCAAATTTTGTAATTCAAGGAGGATGTCCAAAAGGAACAGGTTCAGGAGGACCCGGTTATACCATTAATTGCGAACTCGATGGGGCAAATCAATTCCACGACAGGGGTGTGTTATCCATGGCTCATGCAGGTAGAAATACTGGTGGATCTCAATTTTTTATTTGTCATTCACGTGAGAACACCGCTCATTTAGACCGCCAGCATACTTGTTTTGGAAAAGTATATGAAGGGCTTGATGTTATTGATGCGATAAGAGGCGGCGATGAAATTGAGAAAATTGTAATCATCGAGGAATAAAAGGAAACACCTAACCCGCTTTATTCATACCT
>DYQV01000727.1 GCA_020719105.1 Rikenella microfusus | reverse complement strand
TTAATCGTCAGGATTATTAATGAATAATCCGGGTTAATTGAACCTTGGGCGGTTGAAATCAGATAGCTAGTTAGAAAGACGATTAGTAACCATATCTTTTTCATCCGAAAGCTTTTAACTTAATCTACTACAACGGGTTCTGATTCCACAGGGTGTTCAATAATATATTTTGAACCCCGGTAAAACATGTAAGCTGATATGGCCATAAAGGTATGGCTTAAATCAAAAAAATTGTAATACTTGTGGATGGTCCATTTATTCATAAAAGTAAGTGCCGCTGCGGCTGCAAAGGCAACTGCTATTAAAAATGCCCTGCTTCCCCGGCTTCGGGTTCTGTAATAAATAAGCAAATTAAAGCTTAATACGATTATCATAAATCCATAAAAAGTGTGGGCTTCCACAAAGAAAAAGTTCAATGTTGAAAATGTGATGGTCACAAAAAACAGAAGTTCTACAATGTTAAACCAAGCAAAAAACCGGATCATTCCGGGTTTTATAATGGATCGGGCATATTCAATACTGGCCCGCTCTACCAACATCACTGCAAACATACTGGTAAGCCATCCCGGAAGTTTCCATGGATTCGCGGTAACGTGCATATTTTTTTCGCCTACTATGCTTTTTATGGTTTCGGCAAATTCAGGTGAAAGGTGCCATTCTGTTTTAAACAAGTATAAAAAACCATGACCTACCATACCACCAATAAAGGTGGCAATGCCCATCGATAAAAAGTAATATTTTAGATAATGGTGTACTTTATTTTTGTTTGGTAAAAGGGTAAGTTTATAAAATCCCCAAAAACAAACGGCTGATACAACTAAGTCGGTTAGTACGGTTACCGGTTCATCAATGCGGATATTAGCAATTTCAATGCTGGTAAATTCGAATGCCATAGTTTAAATTTTTTACAAAAGTAGAATAGTATTTAAGGGTTGCAATATATGTTTGGTTATTTTATATTTTTAATTTTTGATGTGTTAACGTCTAAAAACAAGTGTGGGCTGCCGGGAGGCAGCCCATGAATTTTGCACTTGATAATTAACCCATGAAAAAGTAACAAATGAAGTGAAGAGTGCGGGTCAAATATAAGAAAAATATTTTTAATACAGATATTTTTTAGGTATGTTTTTTTTAAGTTTTAAACAATGAGTCCGCTCCGAAAAGTCATCCGATGAATCAATTAT
>DYQV01000198.1 GCA_020719105.1 Rikenella microfusus | reverse complement strand
CCCATCGCACATTCACACCTTTCGCAATGCTCAGGTATGAATAAAGCGGGTTAAAGTGTAAACAATATGAATAGTTTATATCTTATTGGGTTCAATGAGTAAGGTGGTAATTAGGCTACTTCCGCTCCTCCAAAAAATCAATTACTTGCCTTAAACACGAAATAAAATCCTTTTCAATTTCCTGTTGCCAAAAACGCATTACGGTGTAGCCCATTTCAACCAGTGCTTTGTTGGTTTCCCAGTCACGTTGCATGTTGCGTTCAATTTTGGGAATCCAAAAACGGGGGTTTGTTTTTATGCGGGTTTTATTTTCGGCCCAGTTAAAGCCGTGCCAGAATTCGCCATCCACAAATACGGTCAGCTTTTGCTTCATGTAAACCAAATCGGGTGTTCCGGGTAGTGTTTTTACATTCTTGCGGTAACGATAACCCAAGCTCCACAGAACTTTCCGTAGCTTCAGTTCGGGTTTGGTGTTTTTACCGCGTATTTTACTCATGTTTTTTGAGCGGATCTTGGTGGTGTAAAACCCTTCGGCCTCCGAAAACTTGGGGACAATAATTTTATGGGGTATGTATTGTTTCACGGTGGAATAGCGCTTTTACTTTTAACAAAGATACGGCGATTTCAACAGTACATACAAAACAAGTAGCTGGTATGTTTACAAGTACCAATATTACTGTAAAACAACTGTTTTTTATTTAATATCGTGCTTTCTGTTGTGGATGAAAATTCTTTGTTCCATTACACTCAAAAAAGCTAACAACGAAAAATACAAAAAGCACGAAAATAAAGATACGGATGAAATTATTCGCACAGTGATGGACTTTATTCGACACACAACAAAGATTTAGCTTGGGGCTGGGTTAAAAAGGTAAACAAAACTAAATACTGAACCGATTAATAATTATAGCAGTAATATATTTCGGAAAAGGGAAAAATGTCGTACACCCTTTTATCCGCAAGTCACGGTGTGACTTGTTGATTTAATGGTACTTATTAAAACTTACATTGTTATTTTAATTAAAGAGTTACGCAGTGACTAACAGTAAGTTAGATTTTTATATGCGTATTTAAGGTAATTCATAAAATCCTGAAAATCCATAAATCTAACCCGGATTATTCATTAATAATCCTGACGATTAAGCTCCTCCATCCTATCGGATACAATTATATTCATTCTCAGATTCCTATATGCAAATATAGTAATTTCTTATCATATTGATAAAAACGGAACGTGCTGAGCCAGGGCAGCCGCATTTAAGAACTGAAATTTTAAAATTTCCACTTTCGGCGCATGATTACACGCAATTTCAATGAATTTTCACAACGTGCGCCGATTTTATACCGAAAATTCATATACCCCGAGTTGAAACTCGGGGCTATTACTTGCGTGAGGGGTTATTCGCTAACGCTCATGAGGGTTTCACCGTTCGCCGTTCATATTAAATCCCTATGGGATTTTTTTAAATGCGGTTGCCCTGAGTGCTGAGCAAGTAAAACCCAAACACTAAATGGCAAAATTGCAGGGTTTAAACAATAAATCTACCTTTATCGGGTTATCTAAAACTAGGAACAATTCGCTTTTGAAAAAGATTATCTATATAAGTATTGCTTTACTGGGAATGTTTTGGCAGCAGGCCAACAGCCAAACCTTTCAACTGCTGAATGTGGATGCATCGCGGTTCCCCAAGGTAAAGGCCGACATTGCCGTTACCGGTGCCGGGTATTCTGCGGAACAACTTACGCTGAAAGATATCCGCATTACGGAAAACGGATTGGTAAAAACCCCCACCGATTTTAGGGCACCCCGCACGGCGATGGTTTCCACCTCCATTTCACTTATCTTGGATGTTTCAGGTTCCATGGAAGGAAACCCATTGGATATTTTGAAACAGACCGCCCTCGATTTTATAAAAAAACTGCCACTCAATATTACCGAAGTTTCCATTGCTTCGTTCAACCAAACCATTACCCTGAATTGTGACTTTACTCACGACATCAGCCGATTAAACTATGCTGTGGAAGACATGGTCCCTTACGGTGGAACCGATTTCAACAACGCTTTTTTAACCGGTTTCAGCGGAGCCATTGATATTGCCCGTCAGGGGATGTACCGGCGGGTGGTGGTTTTTATTACCGACGGGTTGAGCGAAGCCAGCTACGGTGAAATTGCGCAAAAAGCCCTGCTCGATACCACCCGAATTAACTGCATCACCATTGGACTGCCCATCAGCGAAGGGCTGCAATTCATTACAAAAGAAACCGGCGGCAGCTTTTACAGCGATTTGTATTCGAAAAATGAAATTGAAGCAGCCCTAAATAAAATTTACAATAACCTGCAGGAACATACCTTTGGAACCCTCGAATGGCTTTCGGATTATAGCTGTACCCCGTTGAAAGAGACTGTGGTAAGGTTGGGAACCCAAGAATTCCATCTGTCGCATACCATTCCCGATAGTCTGTTGGGAACGTTGGAACTCTCGTCCGAAATGGTAAGTTTCGAAGCTGGCAGCCTAAATGCAACCCAATGGAAACCGATATTGTTGCGGGGAAACAACATCGGGTTGAATTTATCGGGCATCACCCATACCAACGATTCCTTGTTTGGATTCGAAAAGATTCGGTTTCCGATTAGTGCTCCACCCAACCAATGGGCTGCAGTAAACCTCACCTTTACCCCTCGCGACAGCATTTATACCCTGGCTACTTACACCTTCAGTCAACCGGGTTGCCCCGATAAATCGTTGGAAGCCTCCACCCAAGGGGCTAAGAAACTGGTTATCACCGCACCTACGGTAGGGGAGGTTTTTCCCAGAAAATCCCCCATTTCCATCACATGGAAAGGTACCAACAAAAGTACTTCCATCGATTTTTATTATCAACCGAAAGGACAGCCCCATTGGATGAAAGCCACTTCGGGCTCCCGCTATCAACAAACCTGGGAAGCTCCTCCTTTGAACGATTCCATAAGGTTAATGGGGCAAGTTACCAACAACCTCACGCTGGCAAACATCATGAATTTACCCATAACCCTGGTGGATGGTACGGTATTCAAAAATGCCGTATTCAATTCCGATGGTACTGAGCTGTTAACTCAAACGGAACAGGGAGCCATAAAAACATGGGATGCCGCTACCGGAAAATTAAATAATGTATTTGAGAAGCATCTGGTTGGTCAAGCTGCTTTTATGGATAAATTTAACCGGGTGGTGAATGCATCGAAAAATAACATCAGCTTGTTTACCAACCGGAACGGAATGTTTATTAAAGACATTTCGTTAGTGTATAAGCGGACGTTGTCGTCGTTCGTTTTCATTGGCGATAAGGAGTTTTACACCTCATCGTCCACCTATTCCGGTAACCTGTGGGATCCGTCGCTAAACATGAGCCTATCCGACTTTCCCGGAGGCAGTAACCTGGATGCCGCTTTTTCGCCAAATGGGACCTATTTAGTAACCCGGAAAAAGGAATCGTTGAATGTTTTTGGAATAACGCCTTACAAAAGATGGTACACCGTGGAACTTGAACCCGGTTTTGAGAACGCTGTGTTACATGCCACAAAAAATATAATGGCGGTGAACTATGAAACCCGGACGGAATGGTACCGGCTCAATACCTTAAAGCCTCCGACAATATTAATGAATCAGCATTTTGTGCAATTTTCCAAATCGGGAAATGTAATCATAACAACCGAAACAATAAATCACCGGTTTCATGATGTGGAAAGCGGA
Source organism: Rikenella microfusus (assembly GCA_020719105.1). Classification (GTDB taxonomy): domain Bacteria; phylum Bacteroidota; class Bacteroidia; order Bacteroidales; family SZUA-534; genus GWE2-40-63. The sequence continues at coordinate 1,745 of DYQV01000198.1, read as the reverse complement.
AAACATTTCTACACGCTTCCCCAACTCGTGCCTTATACCATAAGCCCAAAGGGTACATTTATAGCCTTTAACCGCAGCGATTCGCTTTTCATACACCATTTTAACGATAGTACCACCGTTTTGAAATGGAAGATGCCTCAACTCCAACAATTCCGGTTCTTTCCGGAATCTGACAGAATGGTTTTGCTTACCTCTGATTCCTTGCAGATAATCAATTTTGAAACCAAACAAGTGGAAATCGGGGCATATTGCCAAAACGGACTGGTTAAAAGCATGGATATAGCTCCCAATGAAAAATCAATTGTCGTTACCACTGCGAATTTAGTTGCCGTTTGGCCGATACTCAATTATTTCGATTCCGATACCACCCCCTATTTTCAAATTGTGTCGCCAAAACCTGTGGTAAAAGAGTGGTTGGAATTTTCAGCCCAATTCATGGGAACTTCCAAGGAAAAAGTATTTGACCATACCATCCAAAATCCGAATCAGTTCCCGGTGGTTATCGATTCGGTTTTTATTTCCGGTGCCAATTCCAACTACAGTTTAGTGTCGAGCTCCGGTTCTTTTGAAATACCCCCTCATGGAAACTGCCCGGTTGAGGTGCGTTTTAGTCCAAAACAAAACGGTTCCATAGTAGGCGAACTAACTGTAATTTCGTCGCATCATCGGTTAACCATAAAATTGCTGGGCTTCGGTTTGGAACGAAACTATGAGTTACTAACCCCCGGATTGGAATTTAACCCTTTAGCCGTTGGTTCAACGGCCGATTCGTTATTTCCTGTGCTTTGCAATAAAGGCAACGTACCTTTATCAATCGGTGCTTTAATGTTGAAACCTACTGGCAACACACCGTTCAAAATATTAAACAAAAAAATACCAACCCAAGTAAACCCTGCCGATACCTTTTGGATTTCAGCGGAATTCAATGCAGAACAACGAGGGCGGGTTACCTCAAACCTTTTTCTATCCATCGATAAAAACGAACCCATTTTAGCTACAGCACTTTTGGGTACTGCCGACGCAAAACGGGAAATGGTATTGGCCGGAAGCATTTTGAATGCTATCACTCGTAAACCCATGGCTGCCCAGATAATTTGTAACGAATTAAACTCATTCAACCTTGTTAAAAAACTATATTCCGATACAAAGGGACAATTTGCATTTACAATCCCAACCGACCTGAATTATAGCTTAACTGCGGAGTTGAACGGGTATTTCTCCTCCAGTGAGAATATTGATTTGGTGGCTCCGCAAACAGCCGATACCCTTTGGGTTGAATTGTATTTAACTCCTTTTGTTTCTGAAACATCGGTGCGGTTAAACAATATCTTCTTTGAATCGGGCAGCTCCTATTTGCTCGACCTTTCAAAAAATGAATTGAACCGATTGGTAGCTTTAATGCAAAATAATCAGAAACTCATTATTGAAGTGCAGGGTCATACCGATGATATCGGAACTCCAGATGAGAATTTACTTTTATCGATACAAAGAGCTGCCACAGTAAAAGAATATATGATATTTCAAGGGGTTTCACTGAATCGTATACAAATCAAATCATATGGTGAACTCCTGCCGATAGCTTCCAATAGTTCCCCCGAAGGGAGGAAAGCCAACCGTAGGGTGGAGGTTCGGTTTGTGCAATCTGGGAAATAAGTATATAAAGTACTTGGATGAGTTTAAAGTTACGCTGAAAAGAAATATGAATATCGGGTAATGTACCTTTAATCTTTATTTTATGTTTTTAA
>DYQV01000197.1 GCA_020719105.1 Rikenella microfusus | reverse complement strand
ATTTACGCATTTACCCACCTGAAAAACTGTTGGAGATGATGCCTGATTATACCCTACTTTTAAGTTGGAATTTTGCCACTGAAATTTTGGCACAACAGAGTCTGTATCGGCAACAAGGGGGGAAATTTATTATCCCTATTCCTGAATTAAGGATTATTTAATGTTAATTTAACTTATGATTTTTATTGAAACCAAACTAGCAGGGGCATTTATCATCAAGCCTGAATTACACCAAGATGAGCGCGGTTTTTTTGCCCGTACCTGGTGCCAACGTGAATTTAGGCAACATGGCCTCAATCCTAATTTAGCCCAATGTAACCTTTCTTTTAACGAAAAAAAAGGAACTTTACGGGGAATGCATTTTCAAATTGCACCATATGCCGAAGCTAAATTAGTGCGCTGTACGATGGGTGCGATTTATGATGTGCTGATTGATTTACGACCAGACTCGCCCACATTTAAACAATGGGGCGCAGTTGAATTGACCAGCCAAAATCGCGATATGGTTTATATTCCAGATGGTTTTGCCCACGGATTTCAAACATTGGTAGACCAAAGTGAGGTCTTTTACCAAATGGCTGAATTTTATCAACCCGCATCGGCGCGGGGAGTGCGCTGGAATGACCATGCCTTTCAGATTCAGTGGCCGATAAATAACCCCGTGATTTCATTTAAAGACCAATCATATCCTGATATTGAGGTTTAAAATGAAAAAACAGGAAACGGTTATGATTGAATTTATACAACGCCTTTGAAAATATAAGATAGAGGTTTCAAAATGGATGAATTATTAGAATTACGAAAATATGTTGAGCAACAACAATATACTGAATCACTTGATTTAATTGCGGAGATGGAAGAGATGAGTCACCATGATAAGGTTAATAAAATATATAGTTTTGCGCGAATTTTGTTAATCCATCTCATTAAACAAATGGCTGAAAAGCGCACCACTCGGTCTTGGGATATATCTATCCGAAACGCGGTAGAGCAAATTAGACGAACCAACCAGCATCGTAAATCAGCCGGGAGTTATTTAAGCCAAGCGGAATTAACTGAAGTTGTCATTGAGGCATACGACTCAGCCTTAAGTTATGCCTCGTTGGAGGCTTTTGGGGGCATTTATGATGAAACCCAATTGGGTGAATTAGTTGACCAGGAATCAATTCAACAAAAAGCCTTAGCTTTACTAAAAAATTCTGAAAAATAAGTTTACTCAGGAAATCAAGAAATGAAGTCTCGTAACGAGATAGCTAGTTAGTTACTCTAAAAGTTTTGATAATACCTGGCTAGATGACCTCAAACAAATTTATATTAATCTGCAAGCTGTTAAATATCTCTATTGTAAGGATTGAGTTTTTTTACAGTGGCGGAGATGAGGAAACGGTCATGATTGAAACCAGTGCTTTAGCCTTAAGCAAGCAATATCACCAACAGCGAATTATGGTGTTACAGGATAAGCAGGAACGCTATCAGCAAGAGTGGTTAGGTCGGGTCAAAAAAACAGTGCCTCACCTTGCTAACATGTATCCCGCCATTGAACGAGTTTATTTATTCGGTTCTTTGTTACAGCCTCATCGGTTTAGCGAAAGGTCTGATATTGATTTAGCGGTGGGGTGTGATGATATATCTGTGGAAACTCCCTTTTGGCGACAGCTAGAGCAAATTTTAAAGCGTGATATTGATTTACGCCCCTTAGACGGCATTATCAAAACAGTAGCTCTCACTGAGGGAGAATTGCTTTATGAACGATAAATTTTTAGTCCTGAAAGGACATATTCGACGGGATATGCAGGCTATTCAACAGATTTATGATGAATTGGCGCAACGTCCGCTTGAACTCGAAACAAAGCAAGATACATTAATTGTGATTGCTTATCATCTTCATAATTTATACAACGCCTTTGAAAATATATTTAAGAATATTGCCATCACCTTTGAAAACTCCGTGGATAGTTCAGCAGGCTGGCATAGCCAACTTTTGGAGCGAATGCAACTGGATTTACTACCGCTACGCCCCGCGGTGATTGACCAAACAGCCGTACCTGCTTTAGATGAACTGCGCCGCTTTCGGCATGTGTTTCGGCATGCTTATTTGCTTCGGCTAGAGGCGCGACGGTTACAGTTGGTGTGGGAAAGTGCCATAAATCTACGAATGTGGTATACTCCACAATTGGAAAAGTTTATTCAATTTTTGGATAACCTGATATAAACTTATGAAAAAAGTCTTATTAAATAATTCATCCATTTTAATAGCTGGTATTGGTGGCGCGTCTTTGGGAACTGAAATTTTTAAATCACTGATGCTTACCAAACGCTATATGATTTATGGTTGTGATATTTCACCTTATGCTTTTGGTCACTATCAAAATGGATTTCATAACACTTTTTTAGTAGACCCAAATCATTATGTAGAGAGTGTTCGAACAATATGCCTAGAGCATAATATCCGTGCTGTAATTCCAGGTGGCGAACAGCCCATGACATTGCTTGGACCTTATCAAGATGAATTTAATGCTTTAGGCATAAAGATTACTTCGAATACATCTGAAGTTATTACTGTTTGTGCTAATAAAGATCGGCTTTTTGACCATTTCTATACATTGAATATTCCTTGTCCTCAAACCATTCATGTTTGCCATGAAAGCGAATTAATTGACTTCCCTTGTCCATGCATTATTAAACCAGCTTCTGGTACTGGTGGAAGTCAGATGGTTTTTCTTGCTTCAACCAAAGAAGAAGCCAAACAATATTTAAGTTATGTTTTGCAAAACACAGAAATCGCTTTGCTACAGGAATATATCTCTGTAGATGAAGGTGAGTTCACTATTGGGGTTTTATCTCTGCCAAATAAAAAATTTGTGGGGGCAATTGCCCTACGTCGTTTGTTTAATGCCAAGCTATCGGTTATGTCTAAAACCAACACAGGATTAATTTCTAGCGGATACAGCCAGGGATTGATTGATTTATTTCCTAATTTGTGTGAACAAGCTAAAAAAATAGCGATTGCATTACATAGTGCCGGGCCTATTAATATTCAAGGGCGCGTACGCAACGGTGTACTGCTTCCATTTGAGATAAACCCCCGTTTTTCTGCATCTACATACCTACGGGCTATAGCCGGATTCAATGAGATAGATATTTACCTTCAATATGTTCTTTATGGTATTGAGTCTCTTTCTCCCCAAATTCGGCCTGGTTATTATTTACGAAGTCTGGACGAAGTTTACGTTCCAATGGACGGTCTTAAACAATGATACGTTGGATTACAAAATATTTAGGTACTTCTGCATGGGAGCATGTTTATAACATCAATGGTATTTACATTGTAGATGTCAGGGATTTGGTGGATAAAGGTGGTAATCAGCCCCAAATCGTGAAAGCTAAAATTGATGAGGCACTTGCTCATTTACAGAAAAATGAAAAAGTGGTTATTTGTTGTGACTATGGTATGTCTCGCAGTAATGCAATTGCGACGGGTGTTTTGGCAATTCAAGAGAATTTAAGTATAGATGAAGCAATTCAGCGTATTATGTCTTCTACAGGAGAGACTTCAATAAAAATTGAAGTACTATCAGCAGTGCGTAATTCTTTGAAAGAAAGTGTTCAAGAAATCACTTTGCCTGAAACCTACGAGCTAAGGCTTTTGGTAACGGGTGCGTCTGGCTTTATTGGTTCATCTTTGTTACCTAAGTTAAAAACAAAATATGATGTTACAGCACTGACAAGTCGAGAATTAAATTTGGTCAAAGAGGTAATCAGATTGGATTTGTTGGTGAAAGAGAAAAAAATAAATGCAATACTCCATTTGGCTAACCCCAGAATCTACACCACTAATGAATCAATGGGGATAGCTTTGATGATGTTAAAAAATGTATTGGATGTCTGTAAATTAAATAAAATAGAATTGGTTTATTTATCAAGCTGGGAAATATATTCCGGTTATAGGGCTGAAGGGCTTTTTGCTTCAGAAAGTTTACAGCCCTTTCCAAAAGGAACATATGGAGAGACAAAACATTTATCAGAAATTTTAATTCATCAATATGAACAACTATATGATATAAAAACACTTATTTTAAGAAGCAGTCCGGTATATGGTTTGGGAAGTGATAAACCAAAATTTATTCATAATTTTATCAAAAAGGCTTATCAGCATGTTGATATTATAACTCATAAATATTTAAATGGATTTCCGCATTTAGATTTGATTCATATTAATGATTTATCAGAAATAGTGTCAAGAGCTATGATTAAAGAATTGAGCGGTGTGTATAATATTGGTACAGGCATACTCACATCTACAGCACATGTTGCAGAGATAATTATTGAGTTGTTACAGTCTAATAGTAACATTATTCACAATGATATAACTGATTACGCGCCTAACATAGCAGTGGATATGACTTCAATTAACAAACGAATTGATTATAATCCCAAAATTGATGTAAAAATAGGTATTGAAGAGTTAATTAATTACTACCAAAACAAAGGAGAAATCAATGATTAGTGAAAAACAGAAGCAAGAAAATTTTGATTGGGCAAGATCTAGATACCATACGGAGTATAATGCTTTTTTAGCGCATTATAAAGTATTAGATTGCTTGGAACACGCCAAAGGTAATAGTGTTTTAGATTTGGCGTGCGGTGACGGGACTTTAACAGCTATGTTAAAAAATAAATTCAGGAGGATTGTTGGGGTTGATGCTTCAAGTAAACATCTTGCTGAAGCTAAAAAAGTTTTGCCTGATGTTGAATTTCATGAGAATTTAATTGAAGATTTTTCGACAGAGGAGAAATTTGACACTGTTTTAATGTTAGATGTCCTTGAACATGTTGAAGACCCGATGCTGGTACTTCAAAAATCAGCTAGCTTTTTGAATGATAACGGAGTATTGATAGTGCATGTTCCTAATGCTCATGCAATAAACAGAAAGATTGCTGTCATAATGGGTACATTGGAAAGTTGTGAAGAGTTGTCTCCTTTTGACATAAACATTGCTGGACATAGAAGGTCATACACCTTAGAAACGCTACAAAATGATGTTAGAAAAGCTGGCTTAAATGTTGTAAAAACAGGCGGAATCTTTTATAAGATGCTGTCAACTGCACAAATGGATTGGTTTTTAAAAAATGGCTTATGGGAAGAAGGCGGATTCGGATGGGGAAGAGTCGGTGCAGAAAAAAGCAAAGATTGGAAGGCTGAATTTTGCAGGGCAAGTTATGAAATTGGAAAAGAACGTCCGAAAGACTGCAATGTTATATATGCGGTCATTTCAAAATAATGGGGAGTAACATAATGAACAGTGATTTTCTTTCTGAAAAAAAAAGAAATATTGAATGTATGGGAAAAGATGTTGAACTTATACAAAAGAGTATAGGCTGGATAGCAGAGACATCAAAATACAAATATACTTATAATTTTTCTTGGCTTGGTCGCCCGATTATTCAATTTCCACAAGACATTGTTGCCATGCAAGAGATTATTTGGACTGTCA
>DYQV01000196.1 GCA_020719105.1 Rikenella microfusus | reverse complement strand
TTAACTATAAGTTGGCTCGGTATTTTGATTTGCCACTTTTATAAACCTGCCCCAATTTAGGTCTTAGTTATTCGCCGGATAAAGTCCATTGTTGTGCAACTAGTTTCATCCGTCTCTTTTTTCGTGTTTTTCGTGTTTTTTGTATTTTTTGTTGTTAGTTTTTTTGAGTATAATGGAACAAAAAATCTTTTTCAACAACAGAAAGCACGAAAAACACTAGAACAAAAGATTACTTGTAATCTTTTAAAAAAAAAGGGAATTTTATTGTAATTACTACCTCCCATTGAAAGCATACCCACAATTTTAGCTTGATATTTTTTTAAACCCGGCAATTGATATATCTTTAGATTAGTAAAATGTGAAATATGATACAAAAAGAGATGCATTGGAATTCCAAAGCTGGACACCAACTATTTGCCACTGTCTGGAAACCGGAAAGCGAAGTGGTAGCTGTGGTAACATTAATCCATGGTTTTGGCGAACATTGCCTGCGTTATGAGCCTTATGCCGTTTTATTTGTGGAAGCAAACATTGCCTTTGTGGCTTACGATCTTTATGGACATGGCCAATCGGACGGTAAAAGGGGTACGATAAAAAGCTACAGTTCCCTGTTGGATGATGCGGAATTGGCATTAAGCCAAACTGCCCTATTATTTCCCGGGAAACCTGTTTTCTTATACGGACACAGTATGGGTGGAAATCTGGCTTTGAACTATTTGGTAACCAGAAATTCGATGATTGCCGGCGGAATTATATCATCACCATGGCTGGCATTATTTAAGGAGCCAAATTTCTTGATAAAAGGGCTTGTTTCATTATTTCAAAAAATCATTCCCAATACTACTATCGACAGTGGATTGGAGATAAAATATATTTCATCCATTGGTGCTGAAGTGGAAAAATACCGAACCGACCCATTAAATCATGGAAGGATTTCATTCCTCCTGTTCCAAGAAATTTCTCAAAATGGGTTTTGGGCAATGAATCATACGGCAGAATTGAATTTACCGGTTCTGATGCTTCACGGAACCAATGACAAAATAACCTCTATTAAAGCTTCAAAAACTGCGGCAAAGGGGAATCCTGAAAAGATAGAATTTGTTGCCTGGGAAAAAGGGTATCATGAATTGCATAACGACACCATGCGCAAAGAATTGGCAGCAAAAGTAATTCAATGGATAAAGGAAAAAATATAATGATGGAACCGTTTCGCACTGCAATTGACATTAAGTCAGAAGATAAACCCATTGATTATTCCAGCAACGTGCTTTTTTTAGGTTCTTGTTTTGCCGAAAACATGGGAGCGAAGCTGGTTCAAAACAAGTTTCAAACGCTTATTAATCCGTTTGGTATTCTTTACAATCCCCATTCCATTGCCAATTCGTTAGAAATTCTTGTTAAAAAGGAGCTATTTACTGAGCATGATTTATTTGAGGATAAAGGAGTTTGGAATAGTTTTTCGCATCACAGCCGTTTTTCAGATACCGATAAAACGCGTTGTCTCGAAAACATAAATCAGCAAATTGAATTGGGAGCAAATTTTTTAAAAAAGGCTGATTACCTGATTATAACCTTTGGTACCGCTTGGGTGTATCAATTGAAAAAAACGGGCAACGTGGTTTCCAATTGCCATAAAGTGGCAGCTAAGGAATTTGAAAGAGTTCGACTAACGGAGCAAGATATAGTTGAAAGAATTAACTGGGTTTTTGAAACCTTGCAAAGGGAAAACCCGGAACTTAAAATAATTTTAACCGTTAGTCCGGTAAGGCACATTAAGGATGGATTGGTGGAAAACCAACTGAGTAAAGCAACCTTATTGTTGGCAACTCATAAATTGGTGAGTGAATTTGAAAAAGTCAGCTATTTTCCATCGTTTGAAATTATGATGGACGATTTGCGCGATTACCGGTTCTATGCCGATGACATGTTGCATCCATCGAACGTGGCCATTGAATATATTTGGGAAAAGTTCAAAATTAGTTGGATTGAGCCAAAGGTTTATGAGGCAATGAATGAAATTGCCAAAATACAGCAAGCTGTGAATCATCGTCCTTTTTTTCCGGAAACGGAGAGCCATCAGTTGTTTATAAAAAGGCAGCTTGACAGTATAAAAAAACTACGGGAAAAGTATTCTGAAATTGATTTAACTGCAGAGCAAGACTATTTTGAAAAGCAAAAATTGGTTTGAAATACAATGAATTGGGAAGGTATTGGAACCGTCATTTTTTTCAGTTTTAGGAATATTGGTACTTATTTATTATTTCCAAAGCACTTTCTTTATCTTTTTTTAGCTGAGCTTTTAGTGCTTCCAATGAATCGAATTGAAATTCATCACGAAGCTTTTTAATGATGCTAATTTTAATAAATTTTTCATATAGATTTCCCGTATAATCAAACAAGTGCACTTCAATAAGTGGGGAATTGGTATTATTCTTTAACGTGGGACGAATGCCAATATTCATCATTCCCTGGTAAGTCATTCCTTCATTTTGAACCAATACAGCATACACACCGTATCCGGGAATAAATTTATTTTCGGGAGGAAGTAAATTGGCTGTTGGAAAGCCCAATTTATTTCCTAACCGGTGACCATGGACCACGGTGCCTGATAACAAATAAGGATAACCCAATAACTTGGATGCTTCAATCAATAGTCCCTGCGATAACAATTTGCGAATATAAGTAGAGCTCAATTTTCCCTCTTCAATGGTGACTTCGTGTTGTTGTACCACCTTAAAATCAAGTTTATTTGATAGTAGGAGTAATTGCTCATAATTACCTTCCCGGTTCTTCCCAATAGTATGATCGTAACCAACCAGCAGTGTATTAATATGCAGTTTATCAATTAAAATTTGCTTCACAAATTCTTGATACGTAAGCGAGGCTATTTTTTCTGTAAAAGGGTAAAGTACTAAATGGTTGATGCCTGCTTGTCGAAATAATTCAATTTTTTCGTCAATGGTTGTGAGTAAAACAAATTCTTTGTTGGGGTTAAGAACAATTGTCGGGTGGGGCGAAAAAGTAAAAATAACACTCTCACCGTTTACCTGTTTCGATAAACGAATCATTTGGTCAATGACATGACGGTGACCCAAATGCACACCGTCAAATGAACCAATAGTAACTACCGGGTTTGTAACGCTAAAATCAACTATGTCGTCCCAAATTTTCAATGCAATTATTTTTGGCAAAAATATAAAAAGGAATTACAAATAAACAGTTTTGGTTTATCCTAAGCCAAACATAATACTATTTTATGGGAATTGGCTTTATTATTACTTGTCAACATCCATCGTTTTGCGGGCATTAAAATTATAAATGTATATTTGTGCCTGTTTAAAATTGGGTGCGAAAGCATTATTTTTGCATTAATTAAGAAAAGGTATTCCATTATGATAACACGTTTTAACCTGTTTTTAAGTTTTATTTTTGTGTTTTTTGGCTGTCAGCAGAAACAACCAGAGGTCCGTGTTCAGGCTACTATACAAGAGGGAGCCGTGAACTATATTAAATTCATTGATATGACTCAACCCGGCTTGGCGCCAGATTCTATTCAGTTAAGTTTAGATGGAACGTTTGATTTTGTGCAAAACACAACGGAACCCAAAGATTTTATTTTCTATTTTAACGATAAGGAATACATCCGTCTGGTATTATGCCCCAACGAAATAGTTACACTTACAGCTAATGCTTCCAATTTGGTATCAACCTATCAAGTATCCGGTTCTCAGGAATCGGTAGATGTGAGTCTGATTATAAAACGACATTTCAGAGCCGTTGGCATTTTAGACACTTTACAACAGTTTTATTTAAAGAACCAAACCAATCCCCAGTTAGCAGAAATAGTAGAAAAGTTAGCCTTTTTGAGTGACTCAATATTTTCCGATGAAAAGGCATTCCTTACCTCATTTATTGAAAACAACCCAGGTTCCATAGCGGCTTACATCGCGCTATCGCAAAAATTGGGATTGAATAAACAATTGTTTACCCTAGCTAACGATTTACCCTACTTTGTAATGGTAGATACCGCAATGGCTTCCCGGTATAACAATACGGTTCCATCAAAAATGTTACATACCTACATAATTCGCGAAAAATTGAGATTAAGCCAGGAAAACGAACGAATTACAAATGACAGTATCATTAATCAAGCTCCTGATGTCCGGCTCCCTAATTCATTGGGCGATACACTGGCATTGTCCGCGTTAAGAGGAAAGTATGTGCTGGTTGATTTTTGGGGAAGCTGGTGTCGTCCGAGCCGAATGAACAATGCTATTCTTAGAGACACCTATCGAAAGTATCGCAATCGGGGTTTTGAAATTTATCAAATTGCGATTGAGCACTCTGCTACCAATTGGAATAATACCATTAAAGAAGATAAGTTATTTTGGAAATATCAGGTAAGCGGGTTAAACTACATGGAAAGCAATGCAGCTAAGGTTTTTGGAGTAAAAACAATGCCTGCAAATTTTCTTGTTAACCCCGATGGAAAAATTGTGGGCCGGAACCTTTATGGCGATGATTTAACCAACCAATTGGAATCGGTTTTAAAACCGGCTCCCATTGCTAAGCCAATCATTAAGGTAGCTTCTGATTCCATCGAGTCTGATACTTCACAAAAAGCGAATCAATAAATTTTCCTTCAATTCAATAGCTCGTGAGTACAAAAAAAATATACTTTGCATCGGATGTTCATTTGGGGCACCCAACATTGGAAAAAGCTCAATGGCGTGAACATTTATTTGTTCACTGGCTCGATCAAATTAAAAATGATTGCGATACATTATATCTGGTCGGCGATGTTTTTGATTTTTGGTTTGAATACAAAAAAGTAGTCCCTCGTGGATTTGTCCGAACCCTCGGAAAATTAGCAGAATTGGCTGATTCTGGTGTTACCATTCATTTTTTTACAGGAAATCATGACGTTTGGGTTTTTGATTATTTGCCCAAAGAGATTGGGGTTATAGTTCATCGGGAACCGATAACCCAGGAACTATCGGGGAAAAGCTTTTACATTGCGCATGGTGACGGATTAGGACCCGGTGATTTTGGTTATAAATTAATGAAAAAGGCCTTCACCAGCCGATTCATTCAATGGTTATTCAGCCGGTTACATCCTAACTTCTCCGTATGGTTGGCACATAATACATCAAATACCAGTCGCGACTATAATGGTATTAAACCCGAAGATTTCAAAGGTGAAGAAAGGGAATTAATGTGCCTGCATGCCAAAGAAGTTTTGGCTGAAAAGCAGTTCGACTATTTGATATTTGGGCATCGTCATTTAGCGCTTGACTTAGCCATGGGAAACAGTCGTTTTATCATTTTAGGCGATTGGCTCTACAATTTTACCTATGGAGTTTTTGATGGTAATACCTTTGAACTAAAAAAAGTTGATTCGGCAGTAGTGGATTTTTACAGAAATAAGTTCCAGAAATTATAATTAACCCGCTTTATTCATACCTGAGCATTGCGAAAGGTGTGAATGTGCGATG
>DYQV01000008.1 GCA_020719105.1 Rikenella microfusus | reverse complement strand
TTCATAAATATTAGGAGAATCATTTACCCACACAAAATGACATAGAACCTTTTTTAAAGCTGTTTCTTTGGTGAAAATTCCTTAAAAAGAGATGAAACAGCTAAAATAATTATCTTTGACCCAATAATATTATTTATGAATCAACTTGAGGCTATTGCTGCAATAAACCGTTATTCACTGGAAAAGACACCCTTTCTTTTTATAGTAAATTACGAGTCCAGCCATTCCCGAATCATTCCAATTTCAGAAATAAATCCGGATGAGATTCTTTTTTATGTAAATGGGTTCACCAATGCGGCTCACCTTTATGATAGCCATAGGGTTGAATTAAAGCAGTTTACTAAAAAACCGATTGCCTTTAATGATTATAAAGAATCTTATGAAAAGGTGATGCATCATTTATTGCGCGGCGATTCCTACTTAACAAACCTTACCTGCACTACACCTATTGAGTGCAATCTAACTATGCGCGACATTTTTTTGCAAAGTGAGGCAAAGTATCGGCTGTATGTTAAAGATGAATTTGTTGTGTTTAGTCCTGAAATATTTATTCAAATTAAAGAGGATACTATTTATAGCTTTCCCATGAAAGGAACAATTGATGCCCAATTAGAAAATGCAGAATATAAGATTCTGGCCAATAAAAAGGAATCGGCTGAACATGCTACCATTGTTGATTTAATCAGAAATGATATAAGTAAAGTGGCCAGTAATGTAAAAGTAGAAAAGTATCGGTACATTGATGTGATAAAAACCAATGAAGGCAATCTATTGCAGGTAAGCAGTAAAATAAGCGGAAAACTTGAGAACCAATATCGGCAACAATTGGGAACTATTATTTTTGAATTATTACCAGCAGGAAGTATTAGCGGTGCACCCAAGAAAAAGACTTTGGAAATTATAGCCTCTGCCGAAACACATAAAAGAGGTTTTTATACAGGGGTTTTTGGTGTTTTTGATGGAAAGGATTTGGATAGTGGAGTGTTGATTCGGTTCATTGAAAAACAGCAGGAACAATTGGTGTTTAAAAGTGGGGGAGGCATTACTGCCAATAGTTCCCTTGAAAGTGAATATCAGGAAATGATTCAAAAAGTTTACTTACCTTTTTGAGGGATGCTGGAAGATTGAATGTAAAAAAATATTAGCCCGAATTATTCATAAATAATCCTGACGATAAAGCTATTCCACAAAATTGGGATTTTTTATTTTCCCAATTTTGGTAATAGCTATCCCGATGTAAAATCGGGAGGGGTTTACTTGCATGAGCTCACTTTGTTCGGTTCCCGCTTTGCAACCCAATACCCATCGCACATTCACACCTTTCGCAATGCTCAGGTATGAATAAAGCGGGTTAGTTTCCAACCCGGTTTAATAATTGCAGGTTGTATTTTTTTTCGGCATAAATAAAGTAGTTGTACAATTTATAATTTACTTCCAACCCGTAATTTGTATTATAGTCATAATCAACATACGATTCAATTACATCCATGTTTTGTCCGGCAGAATACCGGTTATTCCATTCAGCTACATACTGCCGGTTCCAATTTTCAAGGTACGTTTGTGAGTGATAGCCCATGGGCTTGGCTTCCGAAATTAACCAGCTTTCAAAACCCGGGTCAATAATAAGTAATTCATAGTTTGCAGAATCGGTGATTCCTGATTCACTTTGCTTTACAGTAATGGTGCTTTTTTTAAACTGTTCTTGGGCTATTCCGGCCTCAATCAACGCAAAGAATAATAAAATAAATAGTTGTGTTTTCATTGGAGTATTTTTTGTGTAAAAACTAATCCATTTTTGAATAGTTGCGGCAATAATTTTTAATATATTCATCCGCTGCCACATAGTTTAGATTGTATGCTTTATTAAAATCGGAACAGGCGTCTTCCCTATTTTTCATTCCTAATCGGGCTATTGCCCTTTTAAAATAAAGTTCTCCACTATTTGGCTCAAAGTCGAGCACAAAACTAAAGTCCTTTTCAGCAAAATTAAATACTTCTGTTTTTAGATATGCGTCGCCACGAGCTATAAAATACACCGGGTTGTAGGGCTCCATAGCAATACATTTATTAAATGCTTTTATGGCCAATTGCCATTCACCGGCTTCAGCATAAATTTCGCCCGAAAGAAACAAAGTAGGTGCATCAGGCATGATTGATATCAATAACCCAACATCGGCTATAGCTTGTTGTTGTTTACCCGCACTTAAATTCGCCTTAGCCTTTAATAAATAATAATCAATTTGTGTTGAGTCAAGATGTAACGCATCATCAATACTATTTAATGCTTTTTTAGGTTTTTCAAGGGTTAATTCCAATCGGCTTTTTATGTAATGGTATTCAGCAATTTCTGGGTCTCTGGCTAATGCCAGATTGATGCTTATCAATGCATTTTGTGGTTCATCCAGCTTTTCGTAAACTAAGGCTTTCAACTTATTTGCCTGAACCATTGATTTTCTGATATCCGTTAGTTTGTTCAAGATAGTAAGGGCTTCCTGATTATTTCCTAATTTGTATTCATACCAGGCATCTTCATACATTAAATCATATTTTGAATACCAATCGGTATTCCACAAATTGATCCATTCCTGTGATTTGCTTATACCAGTAAACGCATCATCTGATTTAATAAAGCTTTGCATGTTGCGTTTTTTCATTTTTAAATGAACGGTTAAATAGGAACAGGCTAATTCCGGTTTATTCATTTGGGCATAACATCGGGCCAATTCATAAGCTGCCAATTGGTTGTTGCTCTGATTTACCTGATAATAACAATTGGCGGCATTTTTATAATCAGCAATTAAAAAATAGGCATTGCCCTTTTCAAATAGCAATTCTAAGGTTGGATGTTCTATATTTTTAACAAAATAATTCAAGGTTTCTGTGGCAAGTCCTTTTGAATTTAGGGTGCGGGTTATTAATAGGTGGTTAACTTCCTGGCTCATTAAACTAAAAGGGATAACAAATAGCATAGAAATAATTCCAGTCATTATATTAATTCTCCGCACACGGTATATTTTATCATTTGGTCGCATAGTGGTACTGATTTTATTCTGGTGGATTTTGGCCGTATAAAACATGCACAAACCCCGTTAATGTGCGGTGTTCAACTCCTGAAATTCTTTTTTCATATACTTCACAAACGTAATAATATACTCCAGAGGTTACTTTTTTATCAGTTTGTGAACTTTTGGCATCCCAATTTATGTGCGGATCGGTTGTTTCAAAAACCTGATTTCCCCATCGGCTGTAAATTGACAATTCAATGTGGTCAATGTAATTATCAATAACCTCGGCTGGAGGTAGCGGAATAAAAGTATCATTCATGCCATCACCATTTGGGGTAAACACATTGGGAAGCTCGTAATAAGAGCAAATGTCAACGCAAACAAAGTTTGAAAATGCACTTTCGTTTAAGTTGGAATCCACAGATGTTACCTTATAACAACCCGAAGGTGTTTCACCTGAATAATGACGATAGGTGAGTGTGTCGTGGTTCATTACAGAATCAAGCAAGGTGTAGCTTGAAGCAGGATCAGGTGCACTATAAATTTTATATTTTGATAGTTGATTTATATCATCATTCACTTTCCAAAACAATGTATTGTAAAAAGTTTTACAATCGCTCTCAACTTCAAGCGTTAGTGTATTAGGAGGAACAGTATCAATGGGCATCCCACAGTTTATGTGCGAATAGTTTACCAGGGGTTTTGAAATTCCATCTAACGAATATTGGCCATAACTGGTAATTTTATAACAATACTCTTTATTGTTTTCCAATGGAGTGTCATCAAAAAATTCCGTTGAGGTAACTCCAATACTGTCGTAAGTATTCATATTCGGGTTTAACCTGTAAACAATGTATTGATAATTTTGCCAGGGAGTGTTTTTAATAAAGTTCAGTTTTAGTTTTTTATTTGAACCATTGAGTTGAGGAAAAATGGAACTGGCAGTCATGGGCAGTTCTGTCAAGCCCTGAGGATTGTGGATTTCAATTTTATAATTGTAGGTTTGTTCAACCGTATTCAATGGAGTATCATAAAAAAGCGTATCGTTTAATCCGAGCAAGGTATCAATGTTTTGATAGTTGGCACCCCAAATACCATCCGCCCGCTTTACAATATATTGATATGGTCCCGGGTATTTAACGGTGTCAAACTCTATGGGTTTCGACCAGGCAACAATCATTTCTCCATTTGTAATATCGTGCTGATTGACACTGACATTAGTAATAATTGGGATACCCCGAACCAATTCACCACATACTTCAGCCGAAGCTTTGCTTTCAAAAGATTCCGGGAAAAGAGCCGTTATTATGTAGCAATAGGTATATCCTTGCAACAACCCTTTTTCATCGTTATTGTCAATAAAGCTTGATTCGGTGGGCGAATCAAGGGATGCTATTTGCACAAAACCCGTGTAGAATGGAACTCCGGTTTCGCAGGAATCAGGAATAAAGCCATAAGGTTGCATGCTGCGATAAATTAAAAAACCGACATGGTTATCGCATCCATAGGGATCCCAAGTAAGTGTTATGGAATTGTTGGTAGGCTGCAACGAAAGGTTCTTTGGGGCCGGTCCAATTACTCTTATGTCAACATCTTGTTGATCAACCAGATTTACTTCACTGTTATTGTCGGTGGCTTTAAAAACGACTTCGTAGGGCTGTTTTCTTACATGCAAACATTCGGTTTCCCATCTAAAAATTCCGTTAACTACCCCGTTGTCTGGAATTGATGTAAGCGTTGAGGCCGAATCAATATTAAAACTACCCCCGGTAGCCGATAAAGTAATTTTTTCATTGGCACTATCGCGTGCAGTAATCAGTATTTGAACCGTATCGCCTGCAGTAACACAAATTGGGGAAATATTGTCAATGGTTGGTGGCGTGTTTTCGGTTTCAAAAACTTCTATTTGCATGTCTCGGGTAATCCGACCAATTTTAATTCCTTTCCTCCATTCATAAATATAAAAAGCCACATTATAACTTCCCGGTAAGGTTGGAGCATCCCATATTAAATTGCCCTCAGCGGGTTCAATAAAAATAGGCCTGTTGCTTGACGGTGGAAACGAATAATTAGAAATTTGCTTTCCGTTTTCACCTGTGCAAATAGTCAATTCGTAGGATAGACTATCACCGTCAGGGTCAAAAGCTGCCGGGTTGTGTATAAAAACCTGTCCAACGGCGGCTTTATCAAGTGGAGGATTAAGCAGAATAGGAGTGTTGTTAAAACCTAACGTTGGATTTATCTGTAAAATAGTTTTGATTGAAAAAACAGTCATAACTGAATTGGGTATGTTTTGCACCCCTTCGTTCCGGTTTGGGTCTTCAACCAAAATTTCGAAAGTTGAAGGACCGGAATACGTGTGGCGTCCGATGTAGGTGTTTTTTCTATAGAATTCGGATAGTTTTTCAATTCCTGAACGGGCAATTACAGAATAGGTATTATCGCCCCATTGTATTATTAATGATTCCCGGTCAGCGGGTTGGGTACCATCGGAGGTAGGTTTAGTATTAGTAAAGGTAGTTATGGTAAATTCAAAAGTATAACTCGAAATTTGGCGGTAAGTAATTTCACCGGCACGGTTATGGGTGGCATGGGCTTGAAAAGCAATGCCTAAAAATATCAACAAATAAAAAACCCGCTTTAGCATAGTTAGTCTATCTTTTAATTCAGTATTACCTCAATTCGGGTAAGGTTACTATCAAATTCAAGGCCACGTTCAAAAATTCCTTTTTTAAGTAATGTCAAGTTTTTTTGGTCACCGTAACACTCGGTCAATATACGGTTTTCAATAGTACATTTTTCAATTTCGGCGGAAATTAATGCACTAAAATTATACCAAACCGACCCATCTTCAACTATTTTATTTATATAATTCAAAGTCACCGGTATGTTTTCAACAATCAATTGCAATGAGTTTTGAAGATACCTAATGTTATATTGATCAGCCAGCTCAATGGAATCATCTTTGCCTTTAATTGTCGCTTCGGGATGGCATTGCACTATATGGAGGAATAAATCGGTGTCAAAAACCCGAAT
Source organism: Rikenella microfusus (assembly GCA_020719105.1). Classification (GTDB taxonomy): domain Bacteria; phylum Bacteroidota; class Bacteroidia; order Bacteroidales; family SZUA-534; genus GWE2-40-63. The sequence goes on along the minus strand of DYQV01000008.1, from coordinate 15,431 downwards.
GGATATTTTTGCGGAATCTGCTTCAAAATCAATATTGGTAATGCTTAAATGCAGCGGGTGTGCTGCTGCGAAATTCATAAAAAACGATACTCCAATGATGAAAAGTAAAAGGCGCATTTTTTTTACTCAAAAATACATTTTTTCTTATGTCTGTGAAAGGATTATTTTTCTTCTATGGCCGACCATTTAAGAGTAAAAATGAGATGATACGCCCATAGTCAACATAATTTTGTTGTGTCTCATTTTTTTGTAGCTTTGGGTTTGGTAATAATAGTAAGCTCTAAATCAATCATGAATACAGTCTAAAGAAGAGTTTTTAGACTGAACTCAATAATATATACAATGAAACTCATTACTTTCCTTCTCTTTTCCCTCTTCGCAAAATTGGTAATGGCTCAAGCCACGCTTACATTTGCAGGTATTGAATGGAATATCAGGAGCGGTACCGGGGGGCCCGGTCCAAATCATTGGTCAAATAGTACAAATAGCGTTTGGGTAGATACCGTGGGTCGGTTGCATTTGAAAATTCGAAAAGCCGGAGACCTTTGGTATTGTGCCGAGATATATACTAAACAGTCCTTTGGATATGGAGAATATCGGTTCTACGTTGCCAGTAATGTTGAAAACTTTGATCCAAATACTGTGGTTGGTTTATTTACTTATGAAACTGACACCCGGGAAATTGATATTGAATTCTCCCGGTGGGGTTATCCATCGAATGTTGATGGCTGGTATACCATACAACCCCCACCATATAATAGCAGCAACCAAAAAAGTTTTTCGTTAGACTTAACAAGTAATAACTCTACCCATAAATTTATATGGGGCAGCAGTTCTATTTTTTTCCAAAGTTACCAAGGGCATTCTGATACGCTACCTTCATTAAATTCCTTGATTAAACAATGGAACTATACGGGGAGTAACAATCCGCCTATTGGAAATGAAAGATTGCATATCAATTACTGGCTTTTTTCAGGGAATCCTCCAATCAACCAACAAGAGGCCGAATTAATTATTCAGGCTGTTTATGTTCCTTTAGGTGCGTTACAAGTAACTTTGTCACCGGATGAAGCGATAGCTGCGGGTGCCCAATGGGCCATTGATCAAGGGAAATGGCAGCCTAGCGGCAAAACGCTGCCTAATCTCGCGGTTGGGCAACATACCGTTAATTTCAAAAGCATTACGGGTTGGATTTCACCACCAGCCACTACTATTACCCTAAATGCAAACCAGACATTTTACGGAAATTATTTGTATTCGCCTCTTGATGGAATTGAAAGTTACCAAAATGCAGATTATAAAATCTATCCGGTTCCCACCAACCAGTACCTTACTATTGAATCCACGCTAAATGGTATAATCGGCCGTATTACCATTTTTAATGCATTAGGTCAAGTCACATACTCCGATGCAATCAATGAATCCCTTTGGAAAGTGAATGTTTCAGAATATAAAAGTGGTATTTACCTGATTCGGATGGATTTTTTAAATAAAACATGTGTTGATAGATTTTGCATTATCAGATAAAATACTCCTGTAGGCCAATTAGTTTGCCATACTATCTGGTTTATTAGTTAATGCAAACTCCAACCCAGTATCAACCAAAATGTAATTTTATTTTTCAGGGTTATTTTGTTGCTTTGATACCGGTAAAAAAACATAAAACCAATCCAATAAAACAAAGGACACTAGCGAATTAAAGTTACCTAAACAAGGGATATACATGAATATGAGCGGTAAAATTGTAGCAGGCATGATTGGAAAATATTTTACTCCTTGGCAGAAGCCATACAAAACAATAAATAGTTTTTGACGGAAAAAAGTCTATGAAAGTTCTCTTAAGTGCCGGAAATAATTAATAAAAAAAAATGGAATGCTTATTACCTAAATTTTTAAAATAAAAGGATGCATCTGTTAGGTAAAATACATATCTTTAGTTTGTTACAACAAAAACAGACCTACACCCAACAGATGCAGAACTAAGATAATAAGTGTCCTGAAATTTGTTGTTTACCGGTTATTGGGATTGTTTTTTCATTTTTTGGATGCAAAGCACCATCTTTTCATTGGTGGCAGGAATATTAAGTTCGGGATAAACGCTATGGTTTTTTACCGATGCAATGGCATACTTGAGCGCAAATAATACCGAAAGGGCATGTATAAAAGGAGGTTCTCCGGTAGCTTTGCTTTGTTTAATGGTATTTGGATTGGGGGCATTTTCCAATAAATCTACGTTGAATTGTTGAGGAATATCCCTGATTCCCGGTATTTTGTAGGTGTCGGGGGAGTGGTTCAGCATATTTCCATTGGCATCCCATTTTATTTCTTCGGTGGTACACCATCCAACCCCTTGCATAAAAGCACCTTCAATTTGTCCGATATCAATGTTTGGATTGATGGAATTTCCTGAATCATGCAAAATATCAGTGCGTATAATTTTATGCCTTCCAGTAAGCAAATCGAGTTCCACTTCCGAAACCGCCATTCCAAAAACATAATAATGGAATGGACGACCTTGTTGGGTTTCTTTGTTAAAATGCAAGTTAGGTGTGCTGTAAAAACCTTGGGCGCTTAAACTGATGCGGTTGGTATATAAAAGGTTAACAACTTTGGTAAATGAAATGGATAAACTAGTATTTATAGAATGAGTTATTTTTTCATTACTAAAAACAAGTTCCGGAGTTTTGATTGAATTCTTTGTGCCAGATATTTTCCAATGGTTGTTCAAGAATGCTGCAATTCGGTCTTTGATTTGGTCGGTAGCATTTTTTACGGCCATCCCGTTCAAGTCGGTTCCCGAAGAGGCTGCAGTTGCCGATGTATTAGGAATGGTTGAGGTGATGGAGGCATTAACCCTTATTTTTTCAATGGGCAATCCCAGTTCTGAGGCAACAATTTGCTGAATTTTAGTATATAATCCTTGCCCCATTTCTATTCCGCCCTGATTTACCAATACGGTACCATCGGTATAAATATTTACTAAGGCTCCGGCTTGATTTAAATGCGGGGTATTGAATGAAATGCCAAATTTTACGGGGGTTAAGGCGATACCTCTTTTTGTATAAGTACGCGCCAGATTGAATGCATCGATCCCTTTTTTTCGGTTGTAATAGTCGGAACTTTTAACCAGTTTATCCCAAATGGATTCCAAATGATTGTTTTCAACTATTTCGCCGTAAGGGGTGGTATTGTGGGTTTTTGTATAGAAATTCAAATGCCTGATTTCTGCCGCATCCTTTTTTAGATATAAAGCAATCCGTTCAATGGCATCTTCAATGGCATAGACTCCCTGTGGAGCCCCAAAACCGCGAAAGGCGGTATTGGAAGGCAAGTTGGTGCACCAAGCTGTGGATTCAATTAAAATATCGGGAATATAATAAGCATTTTCGGCATGAGTGCGGGCCCGAGCCAATATGGCCATGCTTAAGTCCGATGAGTATCCGGCATTCGCATTAAACGAAACGTGGTAAGCCAGTATTTTGCCTTCAGCATTAAAACCAACTTTATATTGGGTTAAAAACGGGTGACGTTTGCCGGTCATGCGTTGGTCATCATCGCGGAAAAGCCTTATTTTTACTGGATTTTGCGTTGCTTGGGCTAACAGCGCTGCCCAAACGGCTACCATATTGGCTTGTGTTTCTTTTCCTCCAAAAGCACCACCCAATCGCCGGGTTTCAACAGTTACTTGCTGTTTCCCTATTCCCAAAACCTCGGCAATCTTAGCTTGGGTTTCCGAAGGGTGTTGAGTGGAGCTATATATTTTTATTTCTTTATTTTCACCCGGAACAGCAAAAGCCGCTTGTGTTTCAAGATACCAATGTTCTTGCGCTCCGCTTTCTGCTGATGCTTCAATAACATGAGGGCATGTTTCAAAAGCTTTTTTTGCATTGCCGCGTTTCGTTACCACCGTTTCATTGAGTTTCCAACCCTTTTTTATGGAATCGGAAAGCGTAATAACCGGCTCCAAGGTTTCCACTTCAGTTTTTATTAACGCAGCAGCTTTCAATGCGGCTTGTTCCGTAGTTGCTGCAATAAGGAACAATGCTTGCCCAATAAATTGTAATTCTTTTTTCACCAAAACGGTTTCATCATCTGCAATAGCTCCCATTTGATTGTGGCCGGGAATGTCTTTCCACGAAAGAATGGTTACAACACCCGGAACATTCTGGGCATTTGAAAGGTCAAACGAAACCAATTTTCCCGAAGCTATTTTGCTTGTTACTACAAACCCATGTAAGGTGTTGCATGGAGAATTTATGTCATCAACATAAATAGCCTTTCCGGTTACATGCAATTCGCTGCTTTCGTGAAATACTTTTGCTGACATATACTTTTTATTCAGGATTGTTTTGCCAAAGCTTGATTAACAAGTTCTTGGCTAATGCCATTCTGCCAATTGCTTCTGCCCTTGCATCGGAAATGGGGGCAAAATCTTTTTCAAGAAACGATCCGGCTTCTTCCATGGTTGCAGCTTCCCATTTTTTACCTATTAAAAATACACAAGTATTGGTAGCTATTTTTGCCACGGCAGCCATACCACCAAAATATAGCTGTATTGATGAAATTTTCTTGTCAGGGGTTAGCTCTAATTCCATAGCCGCAGATACTGTGGAAATGTCTAAATCTATTCGTTTCGATATTTTTTCACAGTCAATTATCCGATTCTGCTTTGGTTTAGGAAAATGAATCAAGGTAATCAATTCATCTTCTAATAAATCAATTTGGTGGTACCCTTTTATGAATGCCAAAATGGGAATGGAACGTTTCTGAATAGGTCCCTTAACCACAACAACAGCGCGGTATGCCATTAAAAGTGGAATCAAATCACCAATTGGGGAAGCTGAACCTAAATTGCCCCCTATGGTAGCTACTTGCCTGATTTGCTTTGACCCGAAAACGGAAAGGATTTTTACTAAAGAGGGTAACTCTGAATGTAGCTCTTCTTTCATTGTTTGAAGGCTTACCCCACTTCCTATATCATGTCCTAGAGATGTTTTATGAATGGTTTTTAATTCTTCAATGCCCGATAAGTCGAGAACCTCAGCTAAAATTTCTTTCTTTTTTGTAACCTTTAGGGCAATATCTGAGGCTCCTGAAAGGATTTGTATTTTTGGAAACTTATGTTTCAAAGTAAGTGCGGAGTCTAGTGTTTCAGAAAAATAATAGACTTGGTTGGCGCTTTTGAAACAGGCATCCCCTTTGTTAATGGTTTGCAATAATTGAATGGTTTCTTTTTCTTTTTGTGTGAACGAATCGGGGGTCATTTCATTCAATGCAAGCCTTGCAGCTTTATGGATGGATTGGTAACCGGTACATCGGCATAAATTCCCGGCAAAGGCATCAAGGATTGTTTCATTAGTGGGCTGCGAACTGCTTTTATAAAGAGCAAACAACGACATCACAAAACCCGGAGTGCAAAATCCACATTGGCTGGCATCCATTTCAACCATTGCTTCCTGAACGGGATGTAAAACGGAATTTTTATCCGATAAATGTTCAATGGTCAGTAATTGTTTTCCATGAATCTGGGGTAAAAATACCAAACAAGAGTTTACTGCTTTATATTCCAATTTGCCGTTCACTCCAATAGTTGCAAAAACAACCGTGCAAGCTCCGCAATCACCTTCGGCACAACCTTCTTTTGTACCTTTGAAATTAGAAAGCCCCCTTAAATATTGTAAAACCGTGGTTGTAGGCGATAGGGTTTGTTGGTCGTCCCAAACAATGCGTTCTAGCTTATTGCCAAATAAAAATTCAATATAATTTCGGTTGAAGCTCATTTAATGCGTTTATTTGGGGTTCTAACATCCACTAACTTAGCCAAAATTGAAACAGCTATTTCTTCAGGAGTTTGACAATTGATGCGAATCCCCATGGGCCAATCAATCCGACTTATTTCGTTTTGATTTAATACTCCCTCTTCAAGAAACTGTTTTGATAAATCGGCAACTTTATTTTTGCTGCCAATCATTCCAATATAAGCCAACTCTTTCTTAGCAAGTTTAGCAATTATCTGTTTATCGTTTTCATGTTTGTGAGTCACTACACAAACAAAATCTTTTACGGTAAAATCTATCTTTTGGATTGCTTCAAGATAAGGTTCATTTATTTGTGTTATGTCGGTGGAAATGCTCTGATTAAATATACCTTGTCGCTCATCGATAAGTGTAACTGAAAAATTAAGCATTTGTGCCAGTTTAGCCAGAAAGGATCCAATATGACCTGCGCCAAAAATAAAGAGTCTGCTTTTTATAACTATGGGTTCAATAAAAACGGTTGCCATCCCACCACAAGTCATTTCAAGGTCTTGTTTCAGGTTGTAGGATATTATTGATGATTGGTTAGTTTGTATAATTTTAATAGCATCTTCAATTACCATCATTTCTAACGAACCTCCTCCAATAGTACCGAAAATGGCACGGTCGCTATAAATAATCATTTTAGTACCTTCTTTCCGGGGAGTAGAACCACCTGATTCAATTATGGTGCAAAGTGCTGCCGGAATGCCGTTTTGTTCGATGCGCAATAGTTCTGAATAAATACTTTCCATTCGAGTGTTTATAATTGTAGAGGGTGAAATTAGTAAATTTTATTTATTTTCCCTCAATAGTTTTGGTATATTGGTAAATTGCAGTAAAAAAGATTACTATATTCGACTAAATTACATATAATGATTGGTAAAAATATAAATAATTGGGAATAATGTCTGTTCTGTAATTTTTTGTTTTCATTTTTTGAATGGTTCATTAACGGGTCAATGGTTTTGCATTTTGTCTAAAAGGTAGTACTTTCGGATTTCTAATTTGAAAATGTATGCTAAGTCTCCTTTTAAGTATTTTATCATCTACCGCTATTTTATGGATTTTTAAGTTAATTGAGAAGGAGAAAATTGCCTTGTTGCCACCCATTATCGTCAATTATATGGTTGGCTCGGTGTTGGGTTTTATTATTAGTGGAAGTCAAACAGCCACTTATTTTCAGGAAATTCCCCCTTGGGTTATTTATTCGTTACTAATTGGGCTAATGCTCATTGGTAATTTTTATTTAATTGGCAGTTCCACTCAAAAGGCCGGAGTTGCAGTTACTTCAATAGCTGCGAAAATGTCGTTTGTATTACCGGTTCTTTTCAGCCTGTTCTACGATAAAACTGATTACTTCTCCAATGCAAAAATTATTTTGCTACTGCTGGCTGTTATAAGCATGATTTTAGTTGTGTTTCCAAAAAAAGCGCAACAGGTTGATGCCAAAAATATTTTATTACCTATCGCTTTATTTTTTGGATTAGGCGTTTTAGACTCCATCATCAAGTATTGTCAGTACCATTATATCAGCAACCCGGAAAGCAGCTCTGTATTTAGTGCATTTAATTTTAGCGTAGCCGGCATACTTGGAATAGGAATTCTTTTTACGAATAAAACATACCGTACCGATTTAAAGAAGTTAAAAATTTGGTTTTTTGGAGCACTCTTGGGAATTGCTAATTTTGGATCGATGTATTTTTTAATCAATGCTTTAAATGATTTGAAATTTAATAATTCCATGGTTTTTGGAATCAATAATCTGGGTGTTATATTATTTGCGGTTCTGCTGGGAATGTTGCTTTTTAAAGAACGGTTTTCCCGAATCAATTGGGTAGGTTTTATTTTGAGTTTACGGGTTCTTTTAGGAATGATACGTTTGTTTTAAGTAAGCCATCCATGGATAATTCTGATTCCGATAAATACCTTACTTTTTCAATTTATTCCGAAGGGGTTTACAAGGAAAAAGGCAGCCGGTTTTTAGCCTTTGCTTTTCCGGTTGAATCGGAAAATGAAGTAAAAGAGCACATCAAGGAATTGAAGAAAAAGCTGTACGATGCGCGACATCATGTATATGCTTTCCGGTTAGGAGCCGATTTAAAAACCTTTCGCTGCAGTGATGACGGCGAACCATCCAATTCATCGGGTCCACCGGTGTTGGGGCAAATTCAGTCGTTTGGACTAACCAATGTGTTGATTGTGGTGGCCCGTTATTTTGGTGGCACCAAATTGGGAGTTCCCGGTTTGATAAATGCCTATCGTTCGGCCGCTGCCGATGCCATAGCCAATAATTCCATTGTTGAAAAATTTGAGCAGGATGTTTTTACCATTGAATTTGGTTATGCTGTAATGAACGATGTGATGAAAGTGATGAAAGATGATAATCCGGAACAAACCAAACAGCAATTTGATAATTCGTGCAGCATGCAACTATCCATTCGGAAAAGAGACTGTCAGCAACTTCGACAAAAGCTGATGGCAATTGATGGAATGAGCATTAAATAGAAATTTAAAAATGCTTGTAATGATTTTATTTTGGAAAGAAAGCTACAAAGATACGAAAAACAAACAAAAAATTCCTTTGCATAAAAAATTCATAATGTTAGCAGAGCTGCTTATATTTAGCTGATTTTATTTATGCTCACCATAAATTTGCAACTGAATGAAAAACAAAAGCTTAGTTTCCATTGCCGACTACACCAAAGAGGAATATCTCGAGATTTTACGCGTAGCTGCTGAATTCGAAAAAAATCCGGTTCAAAAAATATTAGAAGGAAGAGTGGTTGCCACTCTTTTTTTTGAGCCATCCACCCGAACCCGGTTGAGTTTTGAAAGTGCCGTTAACCGATTGGGTGGCCGGGTTATTGGATTCACCGATTCTTCATCGTCGAGTGTTTCCAAAGGGGAGACCTTGAAAGACACTATTTTAACTGTAAGTAATTATTCCGATCTCATTGTGATGCGTCACCCATTGGAAGGAAGTGCACGCTATGCAAGTGAAGTAGCCACTGTGCCCGTTATCAATGCAGGTGATGGAGCCAATCAGCATCCAACCCAATGTTTGCTCGATTTGTTTTCAATCCAAAAAACACAGGGTACTTTGGAAAACTTGAAAATATCCATGGTGGGCGATTTGAAATATGGTCGTACGGTACATTCATTGCTTATGGCCATGTCGTATTTTAATCCAACATTTAATTTTATTGCCCCCGACGAATTAAAAATGCCGGAGGAATATAAATTGTTTCTCGATAAAAAAGGAATTGTTTATCATGAATTTACCGAATTGGCTGAAAACATTAAGGACAGTGATATAATATACATGACCCGTGTACAACGGGAACGTTTTGCTGATCCATTGGAGTACGAAAAAGTAAAAAATGTATATATCCTTAAAAACAAGATGCTGGAAGGAACCAAAGACAATATGAAAATACTGCATCCGCTGCCCCGGGTAAATGAAATAAGTACCGATGTAGATTCAAACAGCAAGGCGTACTATTTTCCACAAGCATTGAACGGTGTATATACCCGTCAAGCCATTATGGCTAAAATTTTGGGATTGAAATAACCGGTTTTTGTTAAATTTTTAGATGTTAGAAAAATGAAAGAAGATAAAAAGTTAAGCGTAACAGCCATACAAAACGGAACAGTTATTGATCATATTCCGGCCCAAAATCTGTTCAATGTAATTTCCATTTTAGGCCTTGACCAAATAACCGAGAACCTGGTAACTTTTGGCACCAATTTTAAAAGCGATCGGCTGGGTCGCAAAGCCATTATTAAAGTATCTGATAAATATTTTAAAGATATTGATATTAATAAAATTGCGTTGGTGGCTCCCAATGCTAAGTTGAACATTATAAAAGATTACGAAGTAGTTGAAAAACGGCAAGTAATTGTTCCTACTGAAATTAATGGAATAGCCCGGTGTATGAACCCAAAGTGCATAACCAACAACGAAAATATTGTAACACGATTCAGTGTTTTGGATAGGAATGGAAGCATTTCGCTAAAATGTAATTATTGCGAAAAGATTACTGACCAGCAGCATTTGCAGATTATTAGATAAACTCAACAGAATTAAAATAAAAACCTTGCATTCAGCAGGGTTTTCTATTTTAATGATAAATCATCAAGAAAGATTTTATTCGATAGTATAGGTAACTATTTCCTTAGCAGAGAGGAATTTGTTCAAAAGCCAAAGGGAATACTCCATGGCACCTTGCATATCGGCAGCACCGGTATAACCATTAATGGTCATTAAAAAGTGGGTGGTTTCTAACCGAATGGATGTTCTTATTTCATCGCTGGTGGGGGTGCCAAAAGCTCCAATAGAATCACGTAAAACCGGTAAATTGTGAATGTTCAGTTCCCCTTTTCCAATTCCTTGATAGGGCTCGCCTTCGCTTCCAATGGCAGCTTCTATATTTCCATTGATGTATTCGGCATCAAAACCACCGATGGAATAACCGGTTTTAAGCGATACTAAATTTATCAAATCAACCAGCGTATTAATCTGGTACAAATCCTGGCCTTTCACAATGCGGCGCATCAATGCTTCAGCACTGGGTCGGTAACGGCTGGGTTCTTTTCCACAGTTAGTATAAACTTGCCGGGTGGCGGCAATTTGCGGTTGATCTTTTATCCCTTCAAAAGTTTGATTTTGCCTTACCTCCATCGTCACTTTTTTAATTTCCTCCCAAAGTTCTTGATTAAAAGAAGTATTGGATACTTTGCATTGAATAATGCCCAGCGCCATTTGGGGTGCTTTCTGTTTCAGTTCGTCCGATAGCTTAATAACAATGGGATTCATTGCATCTATTTTCTATCAATTAATTCATTGAATAATTAAAGCTAAAACCTGCCATTACGGTAGTTCCAGGCATGGTATATCCATAATTGATGGTATATTGTTCGTTCAGCAAGTTTTCCCCTTTAATAAAAAGATTGAATGTTTTCAACAACCGATAACTAATCTGTGCGTCAAACAAACCATACGTTTCTTTTGTTTCGATCCGGCCTATAGTGGTATAAATATCAGCAATGTAGTGGTAAGAGAGTGTGAAATGGAATTTTTTAGGATGATAGGAAATGCCTGTGAACAATTTTTGGGTAGGCGTACCCAATACCGGATTTTCCATATTAATATAACTATAATTAGCATTCCAGGTTAACCAATTAGTTATGGAGTGATTTAGTGCTAATTCCAAACCCGTATTATGTATTTCAGCAATATTCAGGAACATAAGTTTGTTTTCGGAATTCATGCCAACAGCTATAAAATCTCTTCCTTTTATGGTATAAATTCCTAGTTCAAGGGACAACTTATCTTTAAAAAGTTTTTGCTGAACTGATAGTTCTGAGTTTATTGACTTTTCTGCTTTTAGCTCGGGGTTAGGAGCCGGAGCGAAAGGAAATTGTATAAATAATTCGCGAATAGTGGGGCTTCGAAAACCTTTTGAAACAGAAGCTTTTAACGTTGTGGTATTCCAAGGATTGTACGATATGCCTGCGGATGGGACCAGCTCAGTCCCGAAAACGGAATTCTTATCTACCCGAATGCCACCATTTAGTGTTAATTTAGAAAAAATGTTTTGCTGAATCATTACATAGCTTGCCAATTCATTTATTGAAGTATCTGTTAGTATTGTGCCACCCATGTATTTGGTTAATTCGGCTTTTCCACCAAAAGTTTTATAATCCACACCCAAAGTTATCGTGTTTCCCGTGAAATAATGGAGGTTTTCATAAATCATGAGGCCATAATTGAAATCGTTCGATAAAAATCCGGTAATATCATGGTTTCCAAAATTATAAAATACACGAGCCGAGCCATCAATTTTTTCAAAACGGTTGTTGAATGCAATTGCTCCCATCCCTCTAAAAATATCCAACGTATCGCCATGTTTAACTATTTCAGAGGTATCACGGCCAGGGTCGGCACCACGAAAGTTAACTAACGACATATCAGCAGAAACAGTAAAGAGGTCATTTATTTTATATCCGGTTTTTAAATAACCATCGGTGCTATTAAAATAGGAAGCTTCGCGGTGTCCATCGGTTTGGTCGTGGTTGAGTCCTGTATAAATAGTAAACCCATTTTTATTGAACCCGCCTCCGGTAGCAACTTTCAGCGTATTATACGAACCGTATTGAAAATTGGCTTGAACGCTTGCACCATCCGAAGTTTGTTCTTTAGTAATTATATTGATAACACCTCCCATGGCATTGGAACCATAAAGCATAGATGCCGGCCCCCGGATGATTTCAACCCGTTCAATATTCGACGAACGATACGCATCGGCCAATGGATGGCCCATAATGCCCATATATTGTGGGTTTCCATTCAGCAATACCAATACTTGTGTTGTTGGGGAACCTCCCACACCTCGAATGGAAATTTGTCCGGCAGCACCATTAGCCACTCCAAAACCGGTTACCCCACGTTCGGTTACAAAAAGTCCGGGAACTTGTTCGCTTAACACAGGAAGTAAGGACGATTCAAAGCTTTTTTCAATTTTATCGCCGGTTATTACTGAAATCGTCAATGGAACCTGGTTGCGGTTAACCGAAGTTTTAGTTCCAGTTACTACCACTTCGTCAATTGCAATGGTATCAGTTACGGCTTTTAATTCATCTTGTGCATAACCAGTGGTTTTGAATAGAAAAAGTATGCCCGCAGCAAAAAGTAAGTTTGATTTTCTCATGATTTTAGTTTATTCAATGGATGATGCTACCAGGTTTCCATGACGGATGCCTTTTATGGCTAATAACTTGTTGCTTAGCTTTATTATTTTATCGGCAGTACCTCGTACAGCAATGGTTTCAATGCAGTTTTTTTCATCTAAATGGATGTGCTGGCTCGAAAGTACCAAACAATGGTATTCGTGCCGAAGGGTTGCCACTTCGGTATGAAGCCGGGCAATGCGATGATCGTAAACCAATACAATGGCTCCGGTAACTTGTTGGTTTCCGGCAATGCTTTGACGGGTTTTATTATCGTTTACTAAAAACCGGATGGCCCGCGAACGATTTGGAAACCTTTGATTTTCAACAATTAAATCCAAATCATTTAAAAGTTCTTCTTCCAGCGAAACCCCAAAACGTTTTAACGACATCGTGCTACTATTATAAAATTAGTGGCACGAATATAAAATATTATTTTGAATAAGATAGGGTAAATTAAAAATTGGTTGGTTAATACTAACATTTCTTGAAAAGATGGAATTCAGAATTAGACGTACGATTTAATTTTAAGTCCCCTCCGAAAAGTCATCCGATGAATCAATTATTAAAATAGGAGGCAATCTTTGACTGGTAATCAGTTAATTAGAAATTCATCGGATAACTAATTTGGGGTTTTTTAGCTTTTCGGAGTGGATTCATTATTTCGAATTCGATCAAAATATTCCAAATAGAGTTCTTCTACTTTTTGTCGGGCCCAGGGAGTTTTGCGTAAAAATTTCAAGGTGGATTTTATGCTCGGGTCTTGTAGAAAACAGTTGATTGGGATTAGTTTTCCCAACATATCCCATTCAAAAAATTCCACCAGTTCAGTAACCAAGGTTTCCAATTTGATGCCATGCAAGGGATTGTTCTTTTGACGGGGTTCTGGTGCCATGAGCTTATTCGTGTATTTGTTGTACCCGTCCGACAATACCATTGGTTAACCGCACTTTGATACCGTGTGGGTGAGTGGCCGAATTGGTAAGAATGTTTTTTACAATTCCCTCGGTTAGATTTCCGGAACGTTGGTCCTGTTTTTGGACTATCGAAACAGCAATTCCCGGTTTTATATTGGCTCGGATGTTTGGATCCATTCATTTAAAATTAGGGCTGCAATTTACATCATATATTGGAATTGTTACTGTTTTGCTCCGATGTGTTTTATACCTAAGTTGAGCGATATAAATAACGTGAAAAAGCGCTTTACTTATTCGCCGCGGCGAACCTACATAGCAATTGTTGTTTTTTGCAAATTGAGTGAAGCGAAAATTTGTGAAAACTTACAATTGTTCAGGCGATTGAGCCGATTTGCGATAGCAAATCGCTAAATTTGGGTTATATTCAATTTGCTCCGAAATCAGTTTCCAAGGATAGTTGAAGCTATAATAAGCATAACAATTGCTATCATAGAAATATAGGCATAAGGACTTGCAAAATTTAACCCGCTTTATTCATACCTGAGCACAGCGAAAGGTGTGAATGTGCGATGGGCATTGGGTTGCAAAGCGGGAAACCCCGATTTAGCTACACCCAAAATTGGGAGTTTTTATTTTCCCAATATTGAGGTGTAGCTTAATCGTCAGGATTATTAATGAATAATCCGGGTTAAAGTCCAACCCATCATGGAAATGTGTTTAGGAACAATTACCCTTGGATCGGCGGGATTGAAATAAAATATGCCCGCTTTCCAATTCGAAGGGTTTTTACGCATTAAATCGGAAATTTCTTTATCTAAATTTGATTTCATAATAAGTGTGTTTTATAGTTTTAGGGTTTTTCAGATTAATTCAACAAGAAATGGCCAATAAGGAATTTTGGAAGTATCATGCCAATAAAAATTCCAGCAATATAAACAGGGATTACTTTTTTATGGGTAAGGTTAGCTGATTCTTTGAACCCATTGTATATCAAAATTCCACTCCAAACAGTTAAGGGAATGGTAATTAAGAAAATGATAAGTGCCATCAGCAAGTCATTCATGGGAAACATGTCCAAACGAATGGCTTTTGGGTCAATTCCCATAAGTTTTTCAGTTAACCGATCCAAGCTTTTTGAGAATCCCATTAAACAAGCTGGTACCAAAGGAAGAAATGCGAATGCCTGAGTGCCAAAAATATCTATAATTCTGATTTTTGATTGGCTCAGAATTATTCCAAACAGGGTAAACCAGATCCCCAGGAAGGCTACATCAGCAAAAGGCCAGAGGAAATGAACCCAAATGGGTGACGCCAAACCACTGTGGATGTTAAGTACACCATCGAAATGGGTGTGTGAGTAAAAGCTGACAAAACCGGCAACCAACATTCCAATAACGCCAATGGTTAAGGCTTTAAAGCCGGCAATTTTAGTAAAAGGATTGAGTAATAGTTTAGTGTTCATTTTCAATAGTTTTTAATGTATTAATAATTTCATCGAGGCGGTTGCGCACTGTAGGATAACTCAGCGACATGGTTTTAGCCATTTCCTTAAGACTCCCACTGTTTTTTACAAACTCAATAATAAACTGTTGGGCATCTTCAGGGATAGCCGCAAGTAGTGGCATTTTAAAGTTGCCATCAACTTTAGTTAGGCACTTTTCGCAATTTAACGTTTTCACTGTTAATTTGCTTTGGCAACTGGGACATAAAATGGGTAATTTCATCGCGTTTATTGAATTAATTCAATGCAAATATAAATAAAATTAAAATAAATATCAAATAAATTGAATAAAAATTGATATTATTTAAGTGCGATTCAATAATAATTAGCTGAAACCATATATCAGCCAGTGAGGGTGTGACTTTTTTACTATCAGCGACTTAACTAATGAATAAAACGTTATTAAAATGGAGAGTCACGCCCTCACTCACAATTAACCCGGATTATTCATAAATAATCCTGACGATTAAGCTACACCTCAATATT
>DYQV01000195.1 GCA_020719105.1 Rikenella microfusus | reverse complement strand
TTTTTTTTTGTATAATAGCATCTTAAATTGAAAATGGGCTGTTTCATGAAACTAAAAATGAGTATTAACGCCAAAATGTTGATTTATATCTTATCAACATCCATTGTAATTTTTTCCTTTGTATTTGGTTTTATTAGTTATAGAACCCGTCTGTTAGCCATAGCAGATGCTGAAAAATACGTTTCAAAAGTAGGTGATGGTTATGCCACAAAGATTGAAAAAGATCTGTCGGAAAAGATGACTGTCTTAAACACCTTGGCCGAAGCATTTTCCGTCTATGACGGTATGGAAGAGACGGAATGGAAAGAGCTATTTTTAAAAATGTATTTTAAGGTTTATGAACAAAACCCTGATTTTTATAAACTTTGGGATAGTTGGGAGCTCAAACAATTTGACCCAAATTGGACAAAAGACTATGGTAGATATGCAGTTTCTGTGTTTAAGCAGAACGGACAAATCAAAAAAAGTATTAGTTTAAGAAGTGTGGATGGTGATAGCGAAAAATATCTGCAAATTAAAGCATTGGCTTGCGATATGATTTGGGAGCCTTATTGGGACAATTTTATTGAAGAATTGGAAGAAAAAAAATACATGACCAGTCTATCCTCCCCTATTTTCCGCAACAACCAATTTGCAGGCATTGTAGCTGCTGATATATTAATGGAAAAATTTCAGAAACTGGTTTCCCAAATAGAACCCTATAAAAACACTACAGCATTTTTAGTTTCAAACGAAGGTGTTTTTGTGGGTCATCATAAGTCGGATTTGATCGGAAAACCAGTAAGTGTAAACTATCCCGAATATGAAAGTCAGATTAAACTTTCACTATTAATTAAAAAGGGTGAAAGAGGAGTTTATTGGGTAAATGATAATAAAAATCAACGAGTTTTACTAGTCCTTGCTCCCATTCATGTTGGAGAGTTGAATGCACCTTGGGGTCTTGGATTAATTATACCAGCTAATCAAGTATTAATTGATGCCAATAGAATACAAACGTTTTCAATACTTGTTGCATTTCTTGGCTTATTGGCGCTAAGTTTTATCATTTTTATAATTTCTCGAAACATAAGTATATCATTAAAAAAGACTACCCATATTTTGGAAAAATTATCCGTTGGTGATATTGTGGGAATCGAAGATTTAAATATATCAACCGGAGATGAAATGGAACTTATGGCCAATTCTGTTAATCAGTTGAAAGCCGGTTTAAATAAAACTTCAAATTTTGCGGATCAAATTGGAAAAGGTAATTTGAATGCTGAATTTAATCCACTTAGCGAAAAGGATGTATTGGGAAACTCTTTGATTGAAATGCGTAAAAGCTTAAAACATGCTGATGAAGAAGATTTAAAGCGAAAAATTGAAGATGAAAAATTGAATTGGTCAACGCATGGTTTGGCAAAATTTAGTGAAATTTTGAGAACTAATTCAAGAAATATTGAAGAATTATCGTTTAATATATTGAGTAATTTAATAAATTACTTAGAAGTTAATCAAGGGGCACTTTTCGTAATTGATGATTCAAACGAAAATCAAATAATGCTTGAATTAAAGTCAGCTATTGCTTATGGAAGGGACAAATTTCTTAAAAAACAAGTAGGAATCGGCGAGGAATTGGTTGGAAGGTGTGCTTTTGAAAAGAAGACCATTTACATGACCGATATTCCCGAAAATTATATTCAGATTACTTCAGGTATGGGAACCGCAAACCCACGAGCTTTATTACTTGTTCCATTAATTCTGAATGATGAATCATTTGGAGTCATTGAATTGGCATCGTTCCATCCTATTGAAAAATACCAGATTGAATTTATTGAAAAGCTTGGTGAAAGCATTGCTTCAACTATTGCTGCAGTAAAAGTGAATGAAAAAACCACCAAATTATTAGAGCAATCAAAAAGTCAATCAGAAGAATTGGCTGCCCAAGAAGAAGAAATGCGACAAAATTTGGAAGAACTTCAGGCTACACAAGAAGAAGCAACCCGCCGTGAGTTTGAAATGGCCGGCATTGTTAAAGCTTTGGGTACTACAGCCTTTATTGTTGAATATGATTTGGAAGGTACGGTACTAAGTTGCAACCAAAAATATGCCGAGATGCTCGGAATATCTCAAGATCAAATAGTGGGTCAAAAACACTCCCAAGGATTTGACTTTACTATTGAAATGAAAGCGAACTATAACTTATTCTGGGGCGATTTACGCAGAGGCTTGCAAAAGAAAGAAGTTAATAGGATATTAATAAACAATAAGGAATTTTGGGTTGAAGAGACCTACACACCAATAACAGGACAACATGATGACAAACCATACAAGATTCTTAAAATTGGTTTTGACATTACCGGGCAAAAGCTCAAGGAGCAGCAAATGATTGGACAGGAGATTGAAATTAAAAAGGAAAAATTATTACTAAATGAATATCAAACCCGTTTAGTAGAGTTACAAGACCAATTGACCGAATTAAAAAATAATAAAGTAGAGCAAACAACCGAAGTAAAAGATGCATCCCTAAGTAAGCCTATTAGTTCAGATATTTTAATTAAAGGTACCAATGACAATTTGTTGGATTGGATTCCAGCATTTGAAACAGGAATTGCTGAAATGGATGAACAGCACAAACAGCTTATTACCCTAGCAAATCAAATGTTTGCATCCTTCAAACTCGATAAGAATAAAAAAGAAATAAAAGAAAACATCCGCAGCTTTATGGATTTTGCTTCCTATCATTTTGGAAACGAAGAAAACTATCTTGAAAAATTCAATTTTGAGTTTACCAAAGAACATTCAGCGGACCATAAACAATTTATTAAGACCCTATCGCAATTTCAAAAAGATTATGCCGCTAATAAAATCAAGTTCTTGGACCATTCCATGGAATCTATTAAAAAATGGTTGTTCCACCATTTTTCTGAAGTTGATAAAAAATACATCCCTGTTTTTAAGGAGAATGGAATGTAGTATCAAATTAAATTGAAAGAAGTAATAGCAATAAAGTATTGCAAATAAATACAACTATGCATTAAAAAGTAAAAAGGCTGTTCGTTGGGAGAACAGCCTTTTTAATTATTGTATGTGAGAGTTTACACTCGTTTTTCTTTAATCCGTGCTTTTTTACCGGTTAAATCACGCAAGTAATAAATACGTGCACGACGTACATGTCCCATTTTATTAACTTCAATTTTCTCGATAAAAGGTGATGTAATAGGAAAAATTCTTTCAACTCCAATGTTACCAGACACCTTACGAACAGTAAATGTTTTGGTTATTCCGGTGCCTTTTTTCTGAATTACAATACCACGGTATTGCTGAATCCGCTCTTTGTTACCTTCACGAATTTTATAATGAACAGTAATAGTATCTCCTGCTCCAAATTCTGGTATTTGATTTTGTCCAGCCAATTCATTCTCAACAACTTTCATTAAATCCATCTTGGTATTTTTTATAATTTAACGTTATGAACGTAATGTATCAGGCTCAATGTCAACTGAAAGAGATTACGTACAGATTTGCCGCAAAAGTAATATTAATTTTGTAAATAAAGAATTTCGGGTGCTATTAAAAATAAAAAATGTTGGGTTTTCCAACATTTTTTATTTTTTGTTAGAGTTCATTGAAATATTATTCTATTTCTACTCTTTAATATTTTATCAATATAATTAGTGACCTCCACCTGCAGGAACCAACAATTTTTCTTTTGTATCCTCTACCACACTTTTTTTCCACTGTTCATTATAACCCGGTTGTTCCAATTTAGGGGTTACATATTTATAATTGGCCGGTACCTCTCTTTTTTCTTTCACGTTACCATCCATATATTTTACAAATAGGTACTCATAAAATGAACGCCAGTCTTTAACCAACTTATTAGCTGAATTAACCGAGTATTCAGTTAAGAATTCAATGGCCAGTTTTTTATCCGTTTTATATAGCTCTGATGCAGCCATATCAATAGCTGGAGAATAAGTAATATAATTTTGTTCTATTTGTTGCTGTTTGGTCGCAATTTCGGGATGAATTGAGTTATAACGGGTATAAGCCAAATTACTAACCTCGTTAAAAACCCAAAATGCCGCTGTTTGCGAATAGGTCATCATATCACCATTACCCACCTTAAAACTTTCAGGAACTCTGGTTGAACTACAATAGATGGGTGTGTAAACTGAACTGGCCACATCGTCAACGCCAAACCAAAAGATACCACCAATTTCATTAGGTAACCAGGAGCGCATTTGCGAAACAAATGAAAATCCGGTTTGCTGGGTTGCAGTAGCTCTTTCATTGCAATAAGTCATACTATCAACTTCCCAAGTTAATGGACGCCAGCGATAAGGAACACCAAAAGGACCGGCACCTATATCTTTGGACATATCTAATTCTGTACCTTCCAAATGATTTCTCATATTGTTCATTACATCATGCACCGTAATTTTTTTATCCGGTTTAATCCACAAAGGCATTCGGTTGTTAGCATAACCAGTAATTTCATCGTGGGTTATTTTTCCTTTTACGTAATCCCAATACTGTGCCATGCTTTGGTTAACATCGTTAAAAAAACCCCAAACCCTTATTTCGCAAAAACGTGCACCACCAAAGGTTACGGGCGCATAAGTATCTGAAAAGCTGAAATTTTCCTGAGTTACTTTATCGTTAATATACCCTTTGGCTTTTGCTAAAGTCATTACATCAGCAGCATAAACAGTGGTTACATTTTTATCAAAAATTTTGTCTAGTTGTTCGCTTGAAATAGATGTGGGGTCGTTGTTCCATGGAAAAGTAGTAATGCGGGCTTGGTTGGCATGTCCGGCTACATATCCATCGGGAATCATGCGGGCTACCCAAACGGCACCTTTGTTTTTATTTGCAAGGGTGGGATTTTTACCTTTGGTTTTTACCATATCAACGCCTTTACCAATCATTTCTATAATCCATGCTTCGTTAGGATCAACTATTGAAAATGATTCACCGGAACTGGCATATCCATAATTGGATACCAATTCAGACATTATTTTGATTGCCTCACGAGCTGTTTTAGCACGTTGCAGTGTGATATATATCAAACTGCCATAGTCAACAATTGCGGTGGTATCAATCAATTCTTCGCGCCCGGTATAAGTGGTTTCGCCAATAGTCAACTGGTTCTCGTTCATGTTACCAATTACCTGGTAGGTATGGTTTATCTGAGGAATTTCCCCCATAAATTTACCTGTATCCCATTCATAAACTTTTAATAATGTTCCGGGGGCATGGTCGGCTGCTGCCCAAAAATACAATTCGCCAAACAAAACGTGTGAATCGGCCGAATAGCTTATAAAGGTTGAGCCATCGGCTGAGGCTCCTTTAGTTACCAAAAAATTGGTGCAAGCCATCGAAGCTAAACTTGAAATAGCTAGTAGCCCAAACGTGAGGGTTATTAATCTTAATTTTCTCATCTATATATGGTTTTGAAATTTACAATGGTGACAAAAATAGTAAATTAAAGGAATTGCTCGTAGATGTTGTAGAAATTAGAAATTAGAAGTTAGAA
>DYQV01000194.1 GCA_020719105.1 Rikenella microfusus | reverse complement strand
GAATAATCCGGGCTAAGTTTGAAGGGTATATGCTCCCGACATTGCTTTGCATTGGAAACCGTCTATTCTTCCACCACCCTCATTTTCATAATCACATCTTTTAACGGGCGGTTATTTGAGTCTGTTTTAACTAGGGCTATGCTGTCAATAACCGATAATCCATCTATCACTTCTCCAAAAACGGTGTAGTTTTGATCCAAATGAGGCGTACCGCCAATGGTTAAATAGTCGTTTTTCTGTTCCCCGGTGTAATGAAAAAGTTCGAGTTTTTGATATTCGGGTTCCAGTTTTAGGGCAACTTCGCTATACGCAGCATTTAATGAAGCCATGTCATTGGCTTTTTGTAACGAATCCAACTTTTGTTTCAACGCCTTGTTTTCCGGCTTTAAAATGTAATCAAAAACCAATTGCTTCCGTTTTGGGAAGTTGATTTTATCCTCCATTTGTTTCAATTGCTCTTGGGTTAAAACCTGCCCTTGCACAATATAAAACTGGCTTCCTGATGATTTTTTTTGTGGATTCACCTGATCGCTTTCCCGTGCTGCGGCAATAACTCCCTTTTTATGTATGAGTGTTGGAATAAACTCGGCATCAATTTCATATCCGGGTCCTCCGTTTCCCAATTGCTTTCCGGCTGCTGCATTCTTTGATTCCGGATCTCCCCCTTGCACCATAAAATTGCTAATAACCCGATGAAAAAGCAAACTATCATAAAATCCTTTCTCAACCAATGCAACAAAATTGTCGCGGTGCAATGGTGTCTCGTTATACAGCTTTACTTTCATGGTTCCATAACCGGTTTCTATCAACACATAACGGGTTTTTCCATTGTTATCGATGGGTTTACCTGCAAAAGACATAAGCAAAAGGGTGGCAATTAATAACTTGATTCCTGTTTTTTTCATTATAGTAAGCTTTTTGATGTCAGTTTTGTTGTTTACTAAAACCCTTAGTGAGCTGCTAATATTGCTCTTCAATAATCTGGTTTTTTTACTCTTACCCAAATTGAGCGATTTGACCCCGAGAATCTCGGGGTCAAATCGCTCAACTTAGGTCTTATTATTTTTTTGCAAAGATAAACACCTATTTGAAATCCGGCACGCTAACTGAAAAATGATTCTCTTTTTTTTAACGATTTTAATAATTTACGCATGCAATTATTGTAACAGTTTTGTAATGTGTTATTAAAACACTTTCTTTACATTTGTTCTCTCTTGTTAGATGCAACGACTATTCATTATTAAATTCATAATTCAAATGAAAAAACTCTTTTTTTTCCTTTTCAATTTTATTCTTCTTTTGGTTTTTGTATCCTGCGAGAAAGAAGAAGGTCCTGGTGGCACGGCAAAAATAATAGGCAACGTTTGGGTGAAAGATTATAATGCCGATTTTTCGCGATTAATTACCACTTATTGGGCTGAGGAAGAAGATGTTTATTTAATGTACGGAGCCGATTCTATACACAGCGATAAGACAGAAACCACCTACAATGGGGCATTTATGTTTGAATACCTACAGGAAGGAGATTATACTGTTTTTGTCTATTCAAAAGACAGTACACTTACGTCCGCTTCGGGACGAATACCGATGATAGTTAACGTTTCCATAGCTGAAAAAGGGGAAGTTTTAGTTATTCCTACCATCAACATCTTTAATTAAAAATGAATGCCAATTCCTATTCGGATCTGTTAACTCTCTTTCGTCCGGTAAATCTCAACCAGCTTAATCATCTTAAGCTAATGAACCGAATGGACAGCAAGTTTGTGTTGCCTATTCATTTATTACCCATCATTTTAAAAGAAGCCAGCGCATTTTATCAAATTCTGGAAATAGAAAACCATCGATCGTTTTTGTATAAAACCGAATACCTTGATTCGCCGGACATGGCCTTATACTTGGAACATCATAACCAAAGGCTTAACCGGTTTAAAATCCGGTATCGAACCTATACTCAAACAGGAACCACCTTTTTGGAAATTAAGGGTAAAACCAATAAAGAAAAAACGTTAAAAAGTAGAATTGAGGTGTGCGAAGATACTCACCTTATTGAACCACATTATCAGTTTATTGAATCGGTTGTACCATTAAAAGAACGATCGCTGCAAGTTTCGTCAACCAATTTTTTTAATCGGATAACGTTAATTTCTTTCGAAAGCAATGAGCGCATTACCCTTGATTTTGGCTTAACCATGGAAAACCAATTTGGGAAAACCGCACTTAACCATGTTGCCATAGCCGAAGTAAAACGGGAAAAGCAAACCGGAAGCTCACCCTTTTTTAAGCTTCTTAAAGAAAACCGCATCTATCAGCGCGGGTTCAGTAAATATTGTATTGGTGTGGCTTTACTAAACCCAAAACTTAAACAAAACACATTCAAACCTACTTTAACGTTTTTAAATAAATTGAATTATGAACCTGTTACAAATTAGTCAGGCATCGGATATTTTTGGTGTTCCGTTGCTCAATGTTAATTCGCTTATTGAATTAATCCTCCGTTTTTTGTTCAACTTTGTTTTTACTTTTATAATCGTCCGGTATGTTTATTATCCAAAAACACATCGCCGCGATTTTCTGTTTACTTTTCTTTTAATAAGTATTGTCATTTTTTTACTTTGCTACCTGCTTGAAAGTGTAAAACTCCAATTGGGTTTTGCCCTTGGTTTATTTGCCGTTTTCGGAATCATCCGGTATCGTACCATATCCATTCCTATTAAAGAAATGACCTATTTGTTTGTAGTCATCGGTTTATCGGTAATTAATGCGTTGTCAAATAAAAAAATCAGCTATGCCGAATTGTTGTTTGCAAATATGGTTGTTTTCGGAATCTCCTTTTTAATTGAAAGGATAAAAAACATTGCCAACGAATCATATACCGTAGTTAATTATGAAAAAATTGAACTGGTAACTCCCGATCGGAAAGAAGAGTTGATAGCCGATTTAGAAGCTCGCTTAGGAATGAAAATATCACGGGTTTCAATCAGCAATGTAAACTTTCAAAAAGATACCGCTAAAATTCTAGTTTATTTTATGAAAAGCAATCAAACCTGGGGATCCGAAGAAGATATTGATTACAGAACCATTACCAATGAATAAAAAACCAACCCTCGCATTCTGTTTTTTTTGGTGCCTTGCATCCTCGGTTTTAACTGCTCAGGTAAAGGATTTTCAAAGCTGGAACGCGGTTTCTATTGATTGGAATTTGACTGATGCTTTAACCGCATCCGGTGAACAGGAAATCCGTTTTGATAACAATGCCAGTCACTTGGGTTCCTATATCTCTGTTGTTGGGTTGCAATACAAAGTTAATTCCTGGTTTCGAGTGGGAGCTTCCTACCGATACACTTTAGGTTATGATATAGAAGAACAAACCCTATCAAACCACCGCATTTATACCGATTTGAATTTTCGCTATAAACCCGGACGATTTACATTGGGGTATCGGGTGCGTTATCAAATCGTTTTTCAGCTGCCTTCACAAAAAAAATTCACCTTATCCAATCCCCAGCATTTGAGGCATAAGTTTTCGGCAAAATATAACATTGCTAAAACACCATTATACCCTTTTGCAGAAGTTGAGCTGTATGAAAGTTTAAACAATCCGGTTGAAAACAGCATCCAAAAAATTCGATATACCGCCGGGCTGGGATATCCAATAACCAAATATTGCACAGTGGAGACTTACTATCGTTTGTATGAAAAATCCTATTATTTTATTAAACCTAAAAAAGATTACATTTTGGGATTGAATCTTAATTTTTCTTTTTAACCTTAGCCGGAATTTAAGAAGTTGAATTATTCACTTTATTGAATCACGACTCATTTAATTTATCGCAGAATAAATTCTTGCTCCCTAAGCGTTTTAACAAAACCATCAGCTTATTGGTTATCAGGTTTTTATGTTTTGATGGAATTGGCATTTGAACAAGATAAATTAATCCTGTTTTCAGCTAAGTTTCTTTTTTTCGCCAAATGATTGTAATAAAACCACATAATTCCTTACTTTTGAACAAATGATGATATTATAAAAAAATAAATTAATTAACCCATACAATATGAAGCACTTAAAAATTCTCTTTTTATTGGTTTTTGCAGCAATCATTGTTTCAAGCTGTAACAATAAAAAAGAAACACAAAAAAAGGATGTTCTTTCCTTTGATTCTGAAAAAGAGTTGGATAATGAAAAAACGGTAAAAAAGGTGTTTTTTAATTTGCCTTCACCTATTGAAATAACACAAACCATTCTGGCTACAAAAAGCCCCTATAACCAAGAACTTCTCAATCCGGTTTCTAATTTGAGCAATTATAGTTCATCGTCCGATTTAGCTCTAAACTTTGGCGTTTATGGTGCCGATTTATGTTATTGCCGTGTTTATGATCAACTTCAATCGGCTATTGCCTATTTAGCGGTTATCCGTAAATTAACCTCACAACTTCAAATTCCGGAAGATGCCGGCACCGAGACTATCAACCGCATAGAAGAAAATATTGGAAACCGCGATTCCATCTTTCAAATAATATCAGAAACATATTCTGAAGCTGATGGTTATTTAAAAGAAAACGATCGGGAACTTACCGCTGCCTTAATTCTTATTGGCGGATGGGTAGAGGGAATGCATTTTGCCGTTAACCTTCAAAGCAATCAAAACAATCAAGCATTAATTAGCAGTATTGCCGAACAAAAATACTCCCTTGGTAATTTGATCTCATTAATTGAAGAATATAAAGATAACGCAGCTTTTGCCGAGATTTATCCCTTTTTTGAAAAATTGGTGTTCGTTTATAATACCGTAACCATAACCCGCGATAAATCAGTAATTGTAACCGATCAGGACACAAAAATTACATCGATTGACAGCGAAAGCAATATACAGATTACCAAAGAACAGTTGAATGAAATAAAAAACATTATTGGTGAAATCCGAACAAAAATTGTGTCGTAATTCCCGATTTTTAACCAAGAATTCAAAAACCGAAACTATGAAAACAGTACATACATTTATTCTCCTTTTAGGCTTTTTGATAGGAATAAATTCTATTGCATCGGCTCAATGCAAAACATTTACTAAAAACGACTGCAAACCGCGTCTTGAGCCGTATATTTATAATGGTCAGCTAAATAGCGCCGTGCTCAACGAAGGCGATATAGCAGAGTTAATGTTAACTTTTTACAGCAATCAGGATTACCGGATTGTGGTTTGCGCTGCACCAGAGTTGGGAAAAATTGTTTTCCGTTTGGTTGACGAAAAAGGACAGGAACTATTTACCAACAAGGATCATGATTTTACCGAAATCTGGGATTTTAGAACCAAATCAACACAACAATTGGTGGTTGAAGTTAGCGTACCCGAATCAAATACCGGGGAACTTATAAAAAGCGGTTGCGTATCAATTTTAGTTGGTTTTTTAGACAAACAATAACCGTTACCTACAAAAACAATAATTGTTGTTCTATTTTGTGCGGTAACTATATATCATTAACCCGGATTATTCATTAATAATCCTGACGATTAAGCTACACCTCAATAT
>DYQV01000193.1:3752-5527 GCA_020719105.1 Rikenella microfusus | reverse complement strand
TACTCTAACTTACTCTAAGTACTTCTTCCTATTCTTCCCTTAGGGCTTCAATGGGTTTAATACTAGCGGCTTTACGAGCCGGAATCAAACCGGCTAAAGTGCCTGAAACAATTAGCATTACCGTTGCTCCAATGGCAATAGATATATTGGCTTCAGGATTCAAAAAGAAATCGCTTTTCACATAAGGCGACAGTAACTCAAGTAATCCTACGCCGGCCACCAATCCAAAATACCCGGCAAAAGCGGTTATAAAAATTGATTCCATTAAAATTAGTCCTACAATTGAATTAGGGGTTGCTCCCAATGCTTTACGCACACCAATTTCTGTGGTTCGTTCTTTAACTACAATAATCATAATATTGCTTACACCAACAATGCCCGATATAATGGTTCCTATACCAATAATCCATACAAATATTCGAATGCCGCCAAATAAGCTTTGAAATTTTTTAAATTCCTGCAAATTGTTGTTTATATAAATAGCCCTACGGTCGTCGACGGAGAAGGAATGTCTTTTAGCAAAACTGGTTCGCAATTGTTCAGCTATTTGAGTGCTTTTTTCCATTTCTGCAGCAGGAATGGTTATAGCTAAATTATGAATTTCGTTTTTGCCGGTAAATATTTTTTGCCCAGTTGAAACGGGAATATAAACCCTGTTATTATCTCTTTCACTTTCATCACTGAAAACCCCAACCACTTTAAAAGGGATATTGTTAATTTTCATATATTTTCCAATAGGATCTTCGTCTTTAAATAAAGCATCGCGCACCACGTAGCTTATGGCAACCGATTTGCGGTCTTGTTTCACATCCAGTTCACTAATAAACCGGCCGGATTCCAAACTTACATTTTCCAATTGCTTGGTTCCCGGATGCACACCAATAATGTCGTAAGTTCCGTATTCACTCTTATAGGTAAGGTTTCGTTGTTGCCAAATATTTAATCGGGCCGATATGGCTTCAATTTCTTTTACTTCGCCGAGTGTTGCCTCATAATCCTCATTGGTAAATTTAATTCCGCGCCCGGGTTTAAGTCCACGGTAAGGCATGCTGGTCTGTCCCCGATAGATCCAAATGCTGTTGCTGGCGTCTTGTTCAAATTGTTTGGTTACTCCGTTTTGCAAGCCGTTCCCCGAGCCCAATAGAATGATGAGAATGAATATTCCCCAAGCAACACTAAACGAAGTGAGGAAGGAGCGGAGTTTATTTTTTTTTAAGGTTGAAAAAATTTCAAGCCATTTTTCTTTGTCGAACATATTAGGAAGTATATTAGAGTGTCTTGAGTACTTAAAGTATTTAGAGTTGAATTAGTTTTTTAAGTTATGGCTGACTGAAGTGAATAAGGCTAAAAGCTCATTCGATTCAATCAACATCGGTTGCAACAGTTCTTTTTCCAACCAGAGTAATTCTTCAATAATCTCCAGCCAATAAACAGTTTCATTTGCTTCCCCTTCACAGATTTTTATTTTATTCTTGAAATCAGCGTTGCTTTTTGCCCGGTTTGCTTCCCGATAGTTAGCACCTATACTGGTTCCTGATTTTGTAATCTGTTTTTTAATAACATTACCTTCAGCAGAATTTGGCAACAAAGCAGATAATTTGATAATACTAACTGCAAATCGTTTAGTTCTTATTTCCAACTGTTTTCCAAACTCTTTATTATCCATATTTTTAACTTTTAACCTGAGTTCACTCCTAACTTTAAATACTCTAAGTACTTTAACATACTTTAAGTACTCTAACTTACTTTAAGTACTCTAACTTACTTTAAGTACT
>DYQV01000193.1:0-3652 GCA_020719105.1 Rikenella microfusus | reverse complement strand
TACTTTAAGTACTCTAACTTACTTTAAGTACTCTAACTTACTTTAAGTACTTCTTCCTATTCTTCCCTAATGGCATCAATAGGTTTTACTTTAACCGCCCTGTTTGCTGGTAATAATCCGGCTAAGGCTCCTGCCGCAACCAAAATGAGTAATGATTTTAAACCCATACTCAAATCAATTCCGGGATTTATGAATATTTCGCTTGCGGTACCCGAAAGCATAATGCCCAAACCTTCGTTCAGTAAAATACCTAAAATCAGTCCCATGTATCCAGCCGTAAGGGTAAGGAACACCGATTCTAGAATTATTTGCCTGATTATATTGTAAGGTGTTGCCCCAAGAGCCCGTTTGATTCCTATTTCCTGGGTACGTTCTTTCACAATAACCAGCATTATGTTACTTATGCCAATAACACCAGCCAGTAGGGTTCCAAGCCCAACAAGATAAATGAGGATGTTGATACCAATAAATAAATAACTCATCATTTTAAATTGGCGTTCAATATTAATATGTCCAACGGCTCCCTGATCTTCAGGTGCTATGTCATGTCGTTTTTTAAGAATGTCAATAATGCGGTTTTCAATTTCGGCAACTGAATATTGTGGTTTGGCAGTAAACGAAAAAAAATGTACAATATCGCCGTAGTTAAAGGCCGACTGCACGGTAGTAAATGGTATATGAATTGATTCTTTTTTATCGTATCCAATTTGAATGTTTCCTTCAGGACTGGTAACCCCAATTATTTGGAAGTAAACCCCTGAAACCCGGATATATTTTCCAATAGGATTATCCCCTTTTTTGAAAAGCACTTCTTCAACCCTTGAGCCAATTACACAAACTTTGCGGTTTTGCTGTATATCTATTTCATTTAAAAACCGTCCTTTTGCCATTTTAAAAGGCTCTACTTTGGCCAAAGCCGGATAGTCGCCCTGTACCTGAAAAGTTCCATATTTATCCTGATAAACGGCATTGTTTTGGGTGCTTTGTCGCCAAGCTTGCAATCGAGGTACCAGGTATTCAATTTCGGGAACATTGGCTCGTAAAGCCGCCATGTCTTCGTTATCATAATTCCAACCTCTTCCTTTTTTAAAGCCTTTGTAAGGGAGGGTGGTGTTTTCGGTCCACATAAAAGCGGCATTGGTAGCAAAACCTTCAAATTGCCTGGTAATTCCATTTTGCAGTCCATTTCCAGCACCGGCTAAGGCAACTAGCATAAAAATACCCCAAAAAACACCAAAAGCGGTTAACGTAGAACGCATTTTGTTTTTTGAAATGGCCTGCCAGATTTCCCGATATAAATCAGTGTCAAACATGCTATATTCTTGAGTTTATATTAAGTACCTTGTTATTCGTATCGCAATGATTCAATTGGACTGATACGGGCAGCCTTGATAGCAGGAATCATACCTGCTAAAGCCCCACAAATTATCAATAAAACGGTTGCACCAATGGCAATTGCAATATCGGCATTTGGGTTCAGGAAAATTACGGGTTGACCTCCAGCGTCGCTGGTAACCGGAGCATTAGCGATGCTTTGATCTACCGCAAAATCAATCAGCTCCATTATGGCTACACCCAGCACCATTCCAAAATAACCGGCTAATGTGGTAATAAAAATGGCTTCTGAAACAACCAATCCGAGTATGGAACGCGGTGTTGCCCCCAACGCTTTTCTAACTCCAATTTCCTTGGTCCGCTCTTTAACCACAATCATCATAATGTTACTAACGCCAACAATACCGGCAATAAGAGTACCAATGCCTATAAACCAAATGAAAAGCTTAATTCCAAAAAAAACAGTCTTGGTTTGTTCATATTCCTGCAACGTATTCCTTAATCCAAGAGCACTTTTATCTTCGGGATTAAAGGAATGAACTTTGGCCATTTTTTGGCGTATTTTTTCCTCAATTAACTTGCTTTCCTCAACAGAGGCATCACCTGTTGTTAATCCAATGGAGGAAACAGTTACTCCGCCGTTAAAAATTTGTTGAGCTGAGGAAAAAGGCAACACAACTCTTCTGTTTTGCCAACCATTTCCGTCGGAATAAACCCCAATTACTTTGAATAGAATGTTATTTACTTTAATATATTTTCCAATGGGGTCTTCCTGCTTGAACAAGGCTTTTTGAACCTCTTCACCAAGAACAACTACTTTTCTTTTTTGATCAATGTCAATATTATTCAGATATCGTCCGGAAAGAAGTTTTGAGCCTTCAATCGGTTTATTATCGGGAAGTACACATTGAACCGTAAAATTTCCAAATTCGTTGTTATAGCTTACACTGGTTCCACCCCAAATGTTGAATTGAGGCGATATGTGGTCTATTTCAAGAATCTGGTCACGGAGGATTTCATAATCGTCGTTGGTAAATTTTATCTCACGATCTTTTTTTAAACCTTTATATTCCATGCTGGTGCGGCCCGGCCAAATCCAAACGGCATTTTTTGCATTGCTTTCAAAATTTTGCATCACTGCATTTTGTAAGCCATTCCCAGAACCCAACAAAATAATTAAGAGCAATATTCCCCAGGCCACGCTAAAAGAGGTAAGGAATGTACGAAGTTTATTTTTTTTCAGGGTTGCAAAAATTTCCTGCCATTTATCTAAATCAAACATCTTAAACAAGTATATTAAAGTGCCTTAAGTACTTAAAGTATTTAGAGTAATATGATTAGAGAATTAAACGACCTCTAATTTTTTAGCTTTTCCATTTTTAATATTCGATTCAATCAAACCATCTTTCAGGCGTATTACCCTCGAAGTCATTTCAGAAATATCATGTTCATGGGTTACAATTATTATAGTAATTCCTTCACTATTTATCTCTTTAAGAATTTCCATAACTTCATACGATGTAGTGGTATCAAGTGCTCCGGTTGGCTCATCGGCTAAAATTACTTTTGGTTTTGAAATCAAAGCCCGGGCAATGGCAATCCGTTGCTTTTGTCCTCCCGACATTTCATTGGGCATATGGTTGGCCCAATCGCGGAGTCCCATCCTATCGAGATATTCCATGGCAATTATGTTTCTCTTTTTACGGCTCACTTGCTGATAAT
Organism: Rikenella microfusus; assembly: GCA_020719105.1. Classification (GTDB taxonomy): domain Bacteria; phylum Bacteroidota; class Bacteroidia; order Bacteroidales; family SZUA-534; genus GWE2-40-63. Next base: position 595 of record DYQV01000193.1, on the reverse strand, counting down.
AAAGCGGAAGAGCCACATTTTCCAAAGCATTTTTAAACGATATGAGATTAAATTGCTGAAAAACAAACCCTAAGGTACGGTTTCGGTGAACGGCGGCTTTGGCTTCACTCATGTTTTTAATCAATTCACCGTTTAAATAATAGGCTCCTTCATCGTAACTATCCAGAATTCCAATTATATTCAATAAAGTCGATTTTCCGGAACCGGAGCTTCCCATAATGGAAACCATTTCGCCCTTTTCTATTTCAACATCAATACCTTTTAGCACATGAAGGCTATTTGACCCCATTACATATGATTTGTGAAGCCGTTCAATTTTTACCATTATTTTTTGATTGAAGTTATGGACTATAGACGCTTTGTATTGTAAGAAGTTACATTGAATAGAACGTGAATAATTATTATTATCGTATAAAAATCAAGCAAACATTTGAATTCCAACCACTTATTTTTTTGGAATTTGTTGGTTAGGTTTTATTCAAAACCGTTTGAGTAAGTGAAATTACAATAGCAGCATTAAGTAATCATTAGTTAATCGGCTAAGGCCTTTATTATATCGGGGAATGCTTCTTTAACAATGATAAGGATGCATTAA
>DYQV01000726.1 GCA_020719105.1 Rikenella microfusus | reverse complement strand
AGTTGTTGTTTTGGCTATCAATTTGATGCATGGCGTTTTCGCGAATTCAGTTGGCCAATACTAGTGTCAATGAAATTTTCCATCAGTTTACATTCTCCTAAAACGAAACCCTGTTTAAAGTCATAAAATATCGGTTGCGTGTAGGCCCTTATTATACAGTCAGACGACGTCAGTGATGTTACGCGTGTATATGACGTCATCTGTGCGAACGGTCGATATCGGTACATGATCGCTAATAAAGGCATTTACCTTGTTGTTCGAAAAACAGAATTAGTGGCTTGTAAATTCGGGTCCCGCGTCTTGAGGTCGGCAAATGATATTCAGGTATTGCATGCTTCTCATTTGTTAAAGTCAAAAGACTCAGAAATTTGAGAAAAATCGGGCGTGTGGCCTGCACTTCAATCCTTATTCCGCAAAACCTGAAATATAAATCATTTTTGCGTGAAAGCCGACATGTCATTATGTTTCTTGTGTGATGATGGTGCTCCAATTTCTAGTAGTTTTTTTGCGATATTTATTGAAAATTGACATTTTTCGGAATTTTCAATTATTTTTATTTTAGCATCAAATCAGACACACTTCTAGGCAACGGATTAAAAAAATCTAACGGACTTGGATACCGTGGTAATTGCTCTTTAAGAAACTATAATTACACAATTTTCAATTTACAAAATCCAAAAAATCTTGGTTTGAAAGATGCTGATTTCGACAACAATTTTTGCCCACTTTCGGTTGACTAATTTTAAAAATTCTAGCCGAGTTGGATCCTTTATGGCAGTTTAGTTGAAATTTCCAGAATCGACAAAAACGCCAGTTTTTCAAGATTTCAGAGTTCAATATCAAATTTCACCAACTTTCGGTTGGCCGATTTTTAAAAATCCCAGAGGATTTTGAACCAGTAATGGATAACACTTAAACGTGTGTAATGTGAATTTATAACATCGGTTACTGCAGGATTTCAGACTTCGACATCACATTTAACAATTCTGGCCATCCGAATTTGTAAAGAAGTGCTCACAAAACATTTAATTTAACTGTATGCAAATTAGTTGTATTTAACTAGTCGATAGAGGCACCGATTAGTTAGTATTTTGTTAGTGTTGTTATGTCATGGCCCTGGTCCTAACTGGCACTGATATCCCCCGCGCGCGTCCCGCTGCTCGCATGAACTTTGCATTGATCGCTGCTAATCCGT
>DYQV01000725.1 GCA_020719105.1 Rikenella microfusus | reverse complement strand
AAAATGTTCAATGTCAAACAAACAACAAACAATAATCAAGTAATCGCAAGTAACATAAACGAATGGTTATTTCGGTTTGTTGCTTTTTCCCTGAAATTTTGTTTTTATCCAACGCGGAAAAATAAAGGCGCCAATAATTAAATACGGATAGTAGGTAAAAAGCCTCCACAATAATGCCATTAAAATAGCAATTCCTGCGTACGGAAGAAAATCACCCAAGTATTCTGAAAAAACATATTCTGTAATACCGCTTCCCCCAGGAGTTGGGCTAACCAACATAATTATCCACATAACCAATTGGCGTGCAAAAAGCAGAAAATGATTGTTAACGGTAAAGAAGGCTAAAAACAAGGCATTTACCACCCAATAACGGGCTGTCCATGATAATGCGGTTGCTCCAAATGCTTTTATCCAGAACCGGGAAGGTTGTTTTTTGAGTTCCAGCGAGCTATCAATAATCTCATCGCCGGCTTTGTGAGCACCAGCCCTCCACCGCCTTAAAATAGGAAGCCTGAAAACATGGAGTAACAGCCATTTGAAGCCACGGGGATTTTTAAAAAGAGCGTAGGAAATTATTAATACCCAAATAAATTTTAAGCTATAACCTACCAATGCTGCAATAAGATAGGGGTTGGTAAAAGTGAACCCACCACCAATGGTGAAAAGTTGCTGACTTTCCATAAATAATAGAAGCAATGGAAACATGATTACGAAATACAATTCGTCGAGCAGCGAAGTAGCCATTACCACTGCTGAACTTTTGCCAATACCGATGCCTTCTTTGTTTACATACAATATGGCCACGCTGGTTCCGCCAATGGCACTGGGGGTAATGGCTGAGGTAAATTCCCAAAGCATGATAACACGGAATGATTGCAGCCAGGTGAGTTTATTGTCGGTAAGCAAGCGGATGCGCAGCACATAACCTAAATCGCGGGTAACCATTAAAAGGGCTGCCACCAAAAGCCAGAAAGTGGTTTGTGAAGTGAAGTGAATTGATTTTAACACTTCGGGATTCACATTTTTAACAATGAAATAGGCCACCACACCCAACCCCAGCAGGGTGGGCAATACCACCCGCGATATTTTTATGTTGTGGAGCGGCGACTCTTTAGGTAAGGTTATCATGCGTTTCAGCTTTACTGCAAGTTATGAATTCCAGTGAGTAATACAAACAGACATTGAAAATGATTTTGA
>DYQV01000192.1 GCA_020719105.1 Rikenella microfusus | reverse complement strand
CCACTGAGAAATTGTAAGCAATTCACTTTTAACCCGCTTTATTCATACCTGAGCACAGCGAAAGGTGTGAATGTGCGATGGGTATTGGGTTGCAAAGCGGGAACCGAACAAAGTGAGCTCACGCAAGTAAACCCCTCCCGATTTTACATCGGGATAACTATTACCAAAATTGGGAGTTTTTATTTTCCCAATTTTGTGGAATAGCTTAATCGTCAGGATTATTCATGAATAATCCGGGCTAACGATATTGCATAAGTAAAAAAATGGATAAAAGTATTGGCCTACAAAATGGAAAAATTTCATAAAGGAAAGGTATGAAATTCGTTCAAATTGAAAGAAAAAATCTGATAATAGTTTTTTTTATTTTTTAGTTTAGTAAATAATGACAATGATGGAAAACCTATCCCGAGAGGGATTTAGTTCAACAAGGGCTCATACGCCATTGGGGTTTAAGTGGTTAGGCGTGCTTCACTCTCGCTTGCAAGCTCGGTAACGGGTGATAAGTTCGCGTCCACGAAGTCCCCAACGTCGCATAGCCCCGACCGTTTAGCGATTTATTGCTGCGCTCAAATCGCTAACTTAGGTAAGATTCTTTTTTATGATAGCTACTCCAGATTTTCTTTTTCAGTTTTTGCTTTTCTGTGAATTTCGGCTTTATAAATAGGTGAATCCAATTGAAGGCATTTATTGTAATACTTTATGGCAATACTACTTTCATTTGATTTTTTAAAAAGCTCACCCAAATAAAAAGCTGAGTAAGCCGGATAATAAAATTCGTAATCCAAGTTTGAGTTCATAGCCATTTGATAAAAAGGAATTGCTTTGCTAGGTTTCCCAGCTTTATGATAAGCACGGGCAAGCCGGTAGGCATACTCCAATTTTTGCGGCTGGTTGAATGTATGAATTGATTTTTTTAATGAAAGTAGGACATCTATTGAGTTTAAATAGTCACCCCCATCGAATAATAACCTGCTTTGAATTATTTCAGGTAACCAATAAACCGCATGTACTGCTTCATATTTCGCTTGCTGGTCGGCCCAAACTTTGGTTTTAGGTAATATCTGTATTAATGCTAACAAACTATCCGCTGGTCTTGATTGATTTGTTACTAAAAAATACCAGGAAAGTTTTAGCCGAGCATAAGTAACCTGATTGTTGTTTTCTTGATTTTTCAGAAAAAGCTGTAGGTAGTTTATTGATGTTGAATACCTATTATTCAATAGAGCAATGCCATACCACAAATTTAGCACATTGCACTTTTGGTTAAATCCCATTGAATCTGAATTGGCTAAAATTTGTAGATTCTTCTGATATTGTTCCAATTTATTATAAATCAACACAGTAGCAAAAGCTTCCAAAGGACCCTTTTTAGCAAAATCAGGACTTGGAACACTAACTTGCTGCAGCGTTTCAGGAGAAATATCGCCAAATAAAATCTCTAATAAATAACCGGCAAGCTCTATTTCCCTATAGTTAACAGAACTTTCTTCAAACTTCGATTTGGCTTCATTCAATGAACCCTGAAACTCTGATTTCCAAAATTCATTGCTTTCTGACTTTTTACCAAATACATTAGAATTTACCCATTCATCGGTGGCATTGAAAATTAAGGTATGTTTTTGGTTTAATGAAAACTCAGGATATTTTTCTTCATTGGTATTATTATGCTTTTTCGCATTCCAATAAGCATTTATTGATTTTAAAATATTCCCATTTTCATAGCACAGGTAGCATATCATTAAATTTATATCCGTCAAACAATAATGATAATATGGATTGTCTGATTCTAACTTTTCAATTTTAATTTTCTGGGTTTCAATTTTAGCTAAAACAGAGTCAAGCAAAATTGATTGCGAAGTAATTTTAAAGTTTACAAAACTGTGGTATGCCTCTAACCAATATATAACACCATTCACATGAGTGCTGGTATAGTTTGGAAATGAATTGTATTTTAATTCGAGGATGGTATTATGAATGCTTTTTTCTGTGTCAGAATATTTAAACTGAGCATTACTTTCAGATACTAATGCAAAAAGACAAAAAAGGATAATATTAAAGTTATTTCTCACGATGAGTTTTTAAACCAAAATATTGTTTAATTGGTGGTAAAAAAAAAGGTTGCCTATCGGACAACCTTCCCTTTATTGAATGAGATAATTAAATTTCTTCTCCAAAACCTGCATCCACAAGTATGCGACCACAGTATTCGCAAACAATAATACGTTTACGGGCTCTGATATCTACTTGACGTTGAGGTGGAATCTTATTAAAGCACCCACCACAAGCATCTCTCTGAACTGTAACAACCGCAAGACCATTACGGGCATTGCTTTTAATCCTGCGATATGCATGCACGTAGCGATCATCAATATTTGATTCAATTTCAACAATTTTGTCATGCAACCTTTTTTCTTCGAGTTGCGTTTCTGAAACTATGGAATTTAGTTCTTTTTGTTTATGAACTAAGTCATCACTGCGTTCATCAAATGTTTTCTGAGCTGAGGCAACAATTGCATTTTTCTTTTCAATCTCAGTTGTAAATTCACGGATTCTTTTTTCACAAAGTTGAATTTCCAAAGTTTGGAACTCAATTTCTTTCGATAAAGAATCAAACTCACGATTGTTTCGAACATTGTTTTGTTGATCCTGATATTTCTTTATAAGAAGCTGAGAATTAATAATTTCATTCTTCTTATTCGAAGCTACCTGCTCCAAATCTTTTACCTCAGTCTTAAGGTTTTCAATACGAGTGCTTAACCCAGCCAGTTCATCTTCAAGATCCTGAACCTCAAGAGGCAATTCACCCCGAAGCATAGAAATTTTGTTGATTTCACTATCAACCATTTGCAGATCATACAAAAATCTAAGTTTCTGCTCCATGGTTATATCCACATGTTTTCCGTCTTTATTCAATGTATCCGTCATTGTATTATAAGTATTTTATCGGATTTGTATTTATTTTTGACAAATGAACTGCAAAAGTAGAAAATTTTCTTGTAACTAATTCATAAAATAGTTCTTTTGTGAATTGTTCGCTTTCATAATGTCCAATATCGGCAATCACAATCTTTTTATCGGCATCAAAAAACTGATGGTATTTAATGTCACCGGTAATAAAAATATCGGCTCCGGCTTCAATAGCATCCTTCAATAAAAAACTCCCTGATCCACCACATACTGCAACTTTTTTGATTGGTTTGTTTAAAAGTTGAGAATACCTCACACTTTCAGCAGCAAATATTTTTTTAATTTGCAATAAAAATTCAATCTCATTCATTGACTCTGGTATATCACCAATCATCCCTGAACCAACCTTCAACCATTCATTCTGAAGGTTTATGAGGTCATACGCGGCTTCCTCGTAAGGATGCACTGATTTCATCGCATTTATTGCTCTTGTTGAAAGATAAGCCGGAATTACTATCTCTAATCGGGTTTCTGGCTCGAAATGGATTTCGCCTTTTTTTCCTATAAATGGATTTGTTTTTTCTCCAGCTCTAAAGGTTCCGATTCCTTTACCATTGAAACTGCAAGAGTCGTAATTACCAATATTACCTGCTCCAGCTTCAAAAATGGCATTTCTAATTTTATCTGCAGAATTATCAGGAACAAACACAATTAATTTTTGTAATTCACCTTGAATCGGCTTCAAAATTTGGGTGTTTTGCAAGTTAAGCAGTTGGCAAAACTTAGTATTAACACCATTTTCAAGCACATTGTCAAGGTTGGTGTGAGCGGAATAGATAGCTATATCATGTTTTATTGCCAAAATCACCGAACGCTCCACATAATTCTGTCCGGTTAATTTCTTTAGGCCATTAAAAATAATTGGATGATGCGATATTATGAGGTTTGCACCCGATTGTATTGCTTCTTCTATTACTTCTTCAGTAATATCCAACGAAATTAAAACACCTGTTATTTCATTATTCTTATTTCCGAGCAATAACCCTGAGTTATCGTATGATTCTTGCAATGGAATTGGAGCCAATTCTTCAAGATAGTGAATTAATGAACTGATTTGCATACTTGTTTTAGTTTAAAAGAATAAACCAGTTAAAATGAGTGCCAGCAAAAGTAATATCTATATTTTAAACCCAATTACCAAAATATCATCGGTTTGTTCATTTGCCCCTTTCCAGTCCTGAAAAGTTTTTTTCATTATTTTATACTGCTTTTCCATGGGCAAATTTGAATTTAAAAGAATCGTTTTTTTCAAATTGGCTAAAAAGAATTTTCGGTTTTCATTGCCCCCAAACTGATCGGCAAATCCATCAGTAAGAAGATAAATGATGTCGCCATCTTTTAACTGAATGTTATGGTTGTTAAAAGCCTTATTATCATGATAATGAACCCCAATTGGCATTCTATTCGGCTTAAATTCAATTAGTTCACCGGCACGCACTAAATAAATAGGTCGGTTAGCACCCGCAAACTGTAGCACATTTGTTTGCTTTTCTAAAATGCATAATGCCATATCCATTCCATCCCTATTTTCAACCGAACGTTTTCCCTGCCGCAGTGCTACTTTTATCCTAAAGCGAAGTTGATCTAAAATTTCACTGGCATTAAATTCAGGGTGCTGAAGTATAATTTCGTTTAACAACGATAAGCCCAAGATAGTAATAAGGGCTCCAGGAACTCCATGGCCGGTGCAGTCGGCTAAGGCACAAACCACTTTGTTTTTTTGATGTCCTGTATCTTGAAAAAAATAAAAATCACCGCTTACAATATCTTTTGGTTGCCAAAAAACAAACGATTCAGGAAAATAGGTTCTTATGGTTTCCGTATCTTGCAACAATCCTTGTTGTATTTCTTTAGCATACTGAATGCTATCTGTAATATGCTTGTTTTGAAGTTCTAATTCTGTTTTTTGAATTTCAATGGTTTTTTTTTCATTTTCGAAATTTCTACGCAACGAACTGAAAATTAGTGCCGAAAAACCTATAACATAACCAACCGTTAACAGTAAATCAGCATTTCTTATGGATTCACTCGGGTATGATAAAACCCACTCAGGAAAATAATAGCTGATGAGATATAAAATGACCAGATTTCCGATAACTAAAAAGCTAATTATGAAGTGTTTATTATGGTTGGTTATACTTAAAAAAACAAATAAGGTAAGTACATAAAGATAATTGATTGAGCCATTGGGTCCCTCATTCAGCAGCCAAGAACCACTTAAAATAAGCAATGCTACTATTATGTATGTCCAGATAAAGAATTGATGTAAAATTCTTGAATTAATATATATGTAAATCAGAAATATGGATCCAAATGCAATTATAACTTGCAAAACTTCGGGCATATCAAGATTGGCATTTATTATTAAGCTTAGAATTGAAACCAAGAAGGAAACAAAAACTGCAATATTAAAAAGGCGTTTTTCAACTTCAAAATCAAGGGAGTTACCAGCAATCAGTATATCAAATTGTTTCAGTATATTTTTTATCATAAAATTATTTCTTCTCAAATATATATTAATTTGGGTTCTATGTCATTTTGTGTGGGTAAATGATTCTCCTAATATTTATGAAAA
>DYQV01000191.1 GCA_020719105.1 Rikenella microfusus | reverse complement strand
CAAAAAACCACCTAAAATTCAACATTATTGTTTTCCATCTATTACTTAGAACATTTGAACCTATCTTAGCATTTTGAATCAACTTCGAAAAACTAAAAAACCGTAAATTAGTCTTCCGATGAATTTCTAGTTAACTGATTATCTCTGATTTTAATAATTGATTCATCGGATGACTTTTCGGAGAGGACTCACTATTTCAAATATTTTATTTAATGCGACAAAAATAGTGTAAGGAAAGTGATTATTAAAATTAAACCCTATTTTTGCAACATGGCTACAAAAATCACTCTTTTTACCGACGGTGCTGCCAGTGGAAACCCAGGTCCCGGAGGATATGGAGCTGTTTTACTTTCAGGTCCTCACCGCAAAGAACTTTCCGAAGGATTCCGCTTGACCACTAACAACCGGATGGAATTGCTTGCGGTTATTGCCGGTTTGGAGGCCCTTAAAACCCCGGGATGTGAAGTAACCATTTATTCCGATTCGAAATATGTGATTGATTCAGTTGAAAAAGGCTGGCTGCAAGGTTGGGTGAAAACCAATTTTAGAAAGAAAAAAAACCCGGATTTGTGGAAACGATTTTTGCTGGTTTATACCCAACATCGGGTAAAATTCCATTGGGTGAAAGGCCATGCCGGTATTCCCGAAAATGAACGTTGCGACCAATTGGCCGTGGATGCCTCAAAAAAGAAAACCCTTTTGATTGATGTGGCATATGAGAATGGAAGTTCAAATGGGGAGCTTTTTTGAAACGAATAGTTAATTGTTATAAAACGCTTTATGTATAAAATAGCACTGTTTGCCTCCGGTTCGGGAACCAATGTTGAAAATATTGTCCTGTATTTCAAAAAACACCCTTCCATTGAGGTTTCGCTTATTTTATCGAATAAAAAGGATGCTTATGTGTTGGAACGGGCAAAAAGGTTGAATATTCCTTCAGTGGTTTTCAACCAACACCAGTTTAACGAAACGGCTGAAATTGTTGACCGATTGAAGGCTGATAAAATAGATCTGGTGGTTTTGGCGGGTTTTTTATGGTTGATTCCACCTTCCCTGATAGAGGCATTCCCGAACAAAATTATTAATATCCATCCGGCACTGCTGCCAAAATACGGAGGCAAAGGAATGTATGGGAGTAAAGTTCATGAAGCGGTGGTATCCAATCACGAAAAAGAAAGTGGTATTACTATTCACTATGTAAATGGTGAATACGACAAAGGAAATATTATTTTTCAGACTGAAATAGTAGTTCTGCCAACCGATACCCCCGATAACGTAGCTCATAAAGTTCACGACTTGGAGTATGAAAATTTTCCCAAAGTGATTGAACAGTTGCTAATGGAAAAATAACAAGCTGCTAATACTCTGTCAGTATTGAGTTTCCACGCTTTTATAGAGTGACAATTTCTAAACCCGGTTTATTTGTTGTAACTTTGCACAAAATTCGCACGCTTCGCCCAACCGTTGTCTCATCCCAAAAAAGTTGTTTCATCAGGTTTACATGCTTTAGGCTGTTTTGTTCTATTTAAAAAACAGATTGCATAAAGGCTAAAATGGGGTTGGTTCGAATGGAAACAGAATACTATAAATAATGAATTTTAACGAATTAAATTTAATGCCTTCTTTATTGAAAGCAATTGAAGAAGAAGGCTATAGAACACCAACACCCATTCAAGAAGAGTCAATACCTATTGTTTTACAGGGCAACGATTTACTGGGCTGTGCCCAAACCGGAACCGGAAAAACCGCTGCATTTGCCTTACCCATCATTCAACTTTTGAGTGCCAATCCGCAACGTGGAAGGAATAAAAAAATACGAAGCTTAATAGTAACACCAACCCGTGAACTGGCTATTCAGATTGACGAAAGTTTTAAAGTTTACGGGCGTCATACCGGTATTACCAGTACTGTAATTTTTGGTGGAGTAACCCAATTGAAACAGACACAGGCATTACAACTTGGAGTAGATGTGTTGGTAGCCACTCCCGGCCGCTTGCTCGACCTGATGAACCAGCGTTTTGTGAGTTTACGCGATGTGGAAATATTTGTGCTCGACGAAGCCGACCGCATGCTGGATATGGGATTTATCCATGATGTGAAAAAGTTGATTGTGGCTCTACCACGCAAGCGCCAGTCATTGTTTTTCTCGGCTACCATGCCTGCTGAAATTGTGAAACTGGCTGCCACAATTTTGCATGAACCCAAAAAAGTAGAAGTTACCCCGGAATCAACCACGGCAGAAACAGTAATACAGTATTTGTATTTTGTTGATAAAGGCAATAAAATGGCCTTGCTGGTAGATATATTGCAGGATAAAAAAATAAAAACAGCGCTGGTTTTCACCCGCACCAAACACGGTGCCGACCGGGTGGAACGAATGCTCAACAAAAAGAGCATTAAAGCAGAAGCCATTCATGGCGATAAAGCCCAAAATGCAAGGCAACGGGCGTTGGCCAACTTTAAAGCACGAACCACCCGCATTTTGGTGGCTACCGATATTGCAGCCCGCGGTATTGACATTGACGATTTAACCCATGTAATTAACTACGAATTGCCCAATGTGGCCGAAACGTATGTTCACCGCATTGGACGGACTGGACGGGCAGGTGCATCCGGTATTGCCCTTTCTTTTTGCGATGCCATTGAAAAAGAGTACCTGCGCGATATTGAAAAATTGATTTCAAAAAAAATCCCTGTGGTGGATACCCATGATTATCCTTTAATTGACCACAACCCAGTAAAGCCAGAAAAGCAAAGGCAGCGACATCCAAGAACAGAAAGAAATCCCAGGCAACCTGCCAGCCCAAATAAAAAAGAGGGGATTAACAAAAGGTAGTTTATTCACCAATTTATCCCGCTTTATTCATACCTGAGCATAGCGAAAGGTGTGAATGTGCGACGGGTATTGGGTTGCAAAGCGGAAACCGAACAAAGTGAGCTCACGCAAGTAAACCCCTCCCGATTTTACATCGGGATAGCTATTCCCAAAATTGGGAGTTTTTATTTCCCCATTTTTGAGGAATAGCTTTATCGTCAGGATTATTCAAGAATAATCCGGGTTATAAACCGATCTTCAAGAATCATCCCTGATAAAACCGCTAAACCAACGACCTGAGTCTTTAATGGTCCGCTGTTGTGTTTCAAAATCAACGTGTACCAGGCCAAACCGCGGCCGATATCCTTCGGCCCATTCAAAGTTATCAGTAAAGCTCCATACAAAATAGCCGGTTACATTAACTCCACTCTGTTTTGCACGCAATACCTGTTGAATTTTTTGCGTTAAAAAGTCTTTTCTCTTTACATCACGTATAACACCATTCTCTAAAATATCGGGAAAGGCAGCCCCATTTTCAGTAACAAGAATTTCTTTGAAATTTTTGTATTTGCTAAATTTCAATAGCATTTCATACATGCTTTCAGGATACACCTCCCAGCCCATTTCCGTGGTCTCCACCTTTCGTTTATTGGCCTCAATGACTTTTGCCCAAATTAAAGGGGTTAACCGGGATGAGGCTACGATTTCCCGGGTATAATTTTGAATGCCGATAAAATCCATATCAAAAGCCAGTTTTTGTTCATCACCGTCTTTAACTACCTCCTCGAACCGTTGCAAAAGTTTTAAATCGTGAACGGGGTAACCCAATCCGGCAAGGGGTTCCACAAACAGGCGATTAAGCAGCACATCCACTCGTTTTGCCGCCATTTCATCATTTTTTGAAGGGCTAAACGGATGTATCGATGAACAAGAGAAGGTAGTTCCAATATGACCATCCGATAGCATGGAACGAACAATCCGGCCCCCTTCAGCCTGACACAGGGCTGCATGATGGGCAGCCGCAAAAAAGTTTTTCAACCCTTTTTTTCCCGGGGCATGAATACCTAAAAAATACCCAGCTCCTGTGAAAACTAAGGGTTCATTTAAAACCATCCAATGCTTTACACGGCCGCCAAAATGGGAAACACACACCTGCACAAAATTGGCAAACCAATCAATCACTTCGCGGTTGGTCCAACCGCCTTTTTTCTCCAGCTCATGAGGCAAATCCCAATGATAAAGGGTTATCCAGGGCTCTATTCCATAGTTAAGGCAGGTATCAATCACCCGGTTGTAAAAATCAATTCCTTTGGTATTTACTTCGCCAATTCCATTGGGGATAATGCGGCTCCACGATAACGAAAACCGGTAATTACGGATTCCCAAACCTTGCATTATGCTTAAATCATGCTCGTATCGGTGGTAAAAGTCGCAGGAAATATTGCCGTTTTGTCCTTTATGGGTTTTTCCCTTGGTGTTTGAAAAAACATCCCAAACCGACGGACCTTTTCCATCTTCATTCCAGGCTCCTTCAATCTGATAGGCCGCAGTGGATACTCCCCAACTAAAATTTGGGCCAAAACTATCTTTCGTAAAATTCATGACACGCTTTATAGCTCTTTAGCTATTGATTTGAGCAGCATGCGTTGGAGTTTTTTAGCCGTGCTTGGTTTATTCTGAACTTGGGAAACATTAGCAATAGTGGAAAGAGTATATTTGGAAAGTATTTTGTTTATAATTTCTTCCGTATCATCCGAATAATTCACTTCAATTTTGGTTTCACTTTCAATCCATTGCCCGATTTTATCGATCTGTTTTAGTTTAAGGCTTTTTATTACCGGAACCCCCATCTCTTTTAAGGCTGCTGCATTGCATTGTTGCTCGTATTGCCCTTTCATGGGTATTACCATCAGTTTTTTGTTCATAAAAAGGGCTTCAGCAGGCGTTTCAAATCCGGCACCGCACAATACCCCGGTCGATTTGGCCATACTTTCTATAAATGCTTCGTTGTTGATGGGTTGAATGGAAATATTGTTTTCGGTAAAACCCTGTTTGTTATGCTTTGAAAAAACCTGCCATTTGGTATTTTCAAATTTTCTTAAAACCTTTAAAATCCCCTCATCATCGTACGATGGAAGATAAACCGTGTAATGTCCTTGGTCTTCAATAAGTTGCTCCCTTACCTGCTTGCGGATAACGGGTGTAAAAATTTGATCTCCATAACTTTTGAAATGAAACCCATATTTTTCAGTTGATGGTGCATAATTCTTAAGAATGGCTTTTCCTAATGGGTCAATTTCTTTGGGTTGCGGAGCTTTTTTGTGCAAAACGGCAGATTGATGGCTAAGGGTGATGCATGTTTTGTTGTTGAGATAACAAGCCCATGCTGAAACAGGCTCAAAATCGTTTAAAACCAAATCGTATTCGTTAACCGGTAAGGAGTTAATTTCTGATAGAAGTACTTTTATGTTGCTTTTCTTGTAAGTCTCAAATAAATCAACGCCTCCTTTTGCCCCAAAAATAAAACTAAGGCCGCTAAACCGGTATTTAACTTCATAAGGTAAGGTAACATCGGCTTGAGTTCCGCTAACCAGCAAGTCCACTTCATTATTTTTTTTTAGGATGGGAATAATATCCCTTGCCCTACTCAAATGCCCGTTTCCGGTTCCCTGAATGGCATACAATATTTTCACTGCTTCATCAAATTAAAATCCATCAACATATTCTGGAATAGCTTGGAATCG
>DYQV01000190.1 GCA_020719105.1 Rikenella microfusus | reverse complement strand
ATCGCACATTCACACCTTTCGCTGTGCTCAGGTATGAATAAAGCGGGCTAAATACTTACTATCTTGTTTTTAATGGCATACAAAACCAGGGCTATGGTATTTTTTGTTTCAGTTTTGTGTAATAATTTTGAGCGATGTGCTTCAACGGTTTTTACACTTAAAAAAATTGTTGAAGCTATTTCACTGGCTGTAAAACCTGAACAGAAAAGTCTAAGAATTTCTAATTCCCTATCGGTTAATTCAATATGACTACTTTCTGAATGAACATTAATTTGAGGCTTATTAATATCCATAATTATTTTACGGAGTAGTTCATTTGAAAAATGATTGCCTCCTTCTGCCACATTGCATATTGCAGTTTGTAGTTCTTGTTTACCGGCTGTTTTATGCACAAAACCTTTAGCACCAACATTTATAAGTTCATTATAATAATGTTGTTCACCGTGCATGGAAAGGATTAAAATATTTAGGTCGGGAAATTTGGCCACGGCTTTTTCTGTGGCTTCCAGACCACTAATTACAGGCATGTCAATATCCATAACCACAAGGTCAGGTTTTTCATTTTCAATAAGATTTAGAACCTGTAGCCCATTTTCTGCCTCCCCTATTACAATTCCAATTTCCTCTTTTTCAATCAATAATTTCAACCCATCGCGAAATAAAGTGTGATCATCAGCCAGTATAATTTTATATACTTTTTTATCCATGGTAAGCTTCTGTATATTATTGTTTTTAAAAGTAATCATTTTTTACCAAGTGGCAATTCAATGGTTACTTGAATTCCATTTCCTATACTGCTAATCATATTAATTTTTCCGTTTAACGTATTTACCCGCTGGGTAATATTAACCAATCCAAATCCTTTAGAATTGCCGTTAACCTTGATTGGATCATATCCTTTTCCATCATCGGTATAATTTAAAGTAATCCATTCGTTGCCTTCATCAATCAATAATTCAATCTTTGATTTTGTTGCATCGGCATACTTTACCGTATTATTTAATAGTTCAGTTACAATTCGGTAAATAGTAATTTCGATATTTTTATCAAACCGTTCCTTAGCATTTGATTGGAAAGTGACCGTTAGTTTTTGAGTTTGATTTATGTTACTTATAAAATTTTTTATTGCCGCCTCAACTCCAAAGGTATTTAAAGCACGAGGACTCAAATTATTGGATATTTCCCGTAAAGATTCAATGGCTTCATTTAGGTTTTTATCTCCTTTTTCGGTTATCAGTTTCTTTTTTTCCAAATCATCGGTTTCCGCAAGCCATTGGAAATAAAGCTTTATGGTTGATAATAGTGGCCCCAACCCATCGTGCAAATCTCTTGAAAAACGGTTACGTTCCTTTTCTTCGGTTTCAATAATGGTGGATAGAATTTTACGGTCGGTTTCTTTGCGCTCTGTAATATCTTCCTTTACAGCCACAAAATGGGTTATGGTTCCCTTTTCATTAATAATAGGCGATATTACTGCCGATTCCCAGTATAATTGGCCATTTTTTTTCACATTGCAGAATTCACCGCTCCACTCCTTTCCTTCCTTTATGGTTTTCCAAAGGGTTTCATATTCATTTTCCAATGTTACCCCTGATTTAAGTATCCGTGGATTTTCTCCAAAAGCTTCTTCAAAAGAGTATTCAGTTACTTTAGTGAATTTTGGGTTTACATATTCAATATTTCCTTCTGTATCTGTAATTACTACTGAAACAGGGCTCTGTTCAATTGCCCTTGAAAGAATCCTTAATTTTGCCTCAAATTGTTTTCGTTCGGTTATATCATTTGCTATACCAAATACCATATTTTCATTTAAAGGAACCACACTGAGCGTTGCATACCTTTTGGGTAGGTCGGGATGCACATATTCAATTTCTCCTAAGTTTATAGTTGCTTTTAAATTTGCAATTCTTGCTAACCGTTCTTTAGCCCCTTTGGGGGTTAGTCCCAAAGTGTTCATTTTTTTTAGCTCCGAAACTGAATAACCGGTTAACTTTTCAGCAGCCTTATTGGCATCCAAATACTTGCCGTTTTTTTTGTCAATTAAAAAAATGGCATTGCTACTTCGCTCAAAAAGCAATCGAAATTGTTCCTCGCTTTTTTTCAAGGTATCTTCCAATATTTTCCGTTCGGTAATATTGCGTGTAAGGGAAAGTATGTGTGGGGTATTATTTATTTTAATGATCCGGGCCGACATTAATCCGGCTTTTAAAGCACCATCCTTGCACCTAAAAACCGATTCTAAATTTTCGACAATCCCTTTTTCTTTTAACCCTTTAACCAATTTATCCCTATCCTGGGGTCTTGCCCAAATTTCTATTTCCGACGATAATTTCCCTATGACATCTTCTTTGGTGTATCCAGTCAAATTAGTAAATCCATAGTTTACATCCACATAGGTTCCATCCATTTTATTTATGTTCACTGAATCGGGACTGGTATAAAATGTCAATCGGTATTTTTCTTCACTCTCTTTTAAGGCCAATTCCATTTGAACCCGTTCCGTAATATCGATATCAACCCCCCGATAACCTATTAATCGGCCGTGATCATCTAAAATGGGATTGCCGGTTGTTTTAACGATTACCTTTTTACCATTTTTATGGATGTTGGTATTTGTAAAATCTCTAAATGACTTATTATCTTTAAAAGAATCAAGGGCTTTATCTTTTAACACTTGCTTAAATTCAGGATCAAAAAAATCGAAGAAATATTTTATACCAATAATTTCTTCGGGTTTATAACCCAAAATGGTTTCAACCACATGGTTTGAATAGGTATAAAGTCCTTCATTATTTACTTCCCAAACCCATTCATCCGCTGATTCCGAAACAATTTTAAAACGTTCCTCACTAATTTTCAGATCATGCTCTTCGCGTTTATGCATCAGTGCAGCACCAATTAATGCTGCTGTGGCAGTTAAAATGGAACGTTCACTAATGCTCCAGTTGTAATGGGTGCTGCAATTATCAAACCCAACCAAACCCCAGAATACACCATGGATATTAATAGGTACTACCAATATTGAAATAATTCCTTGAGGCTCAAGAATATACCGCTCTCCATCAGGAAAATCCTTTACTGAACCTGAAATGGGTATATTGCTGCTGAGCATTTTATACCAGCGAGGAAAAAGTTTATCAAAGGAAAGGTTTTGCAATTCGGGATTGTTTATTTCTGCGCTTATACCAGTACTAACCCAATCAAATCGCTGGCTCATAAGATTTTCGCCTGTTATTAAATCTTTGTGGTACTCAAAAATATACGTTCGATCTTGTCCTGTTGTTTTTCCGATAATTTCGAGTGCTTTTGGGATACTTATATCCATATCGCTCTCCGAAAGTAAAATTTGACTTACTTTTGCAGATGCTTCTAACAAAATGTCACGTTTTTGAATTTCCATTTCAGCCTTTTTGCGCTCAGTAATGTCTGTGAATATTGCCTGGTAAGTTTTGTCGGGCATCATTTTGCTCCGCATTTCAACAATAAGTGAATTTCCATCCGGTTTTATAAATACCCTTTCATTCATAACCGTTTTTCCTTCCATGAGCAAATCAAATCTAAAAGGAGCTTTTTCAATACTCTCACGGGTAAAAGGTATATTTTGAATGTGTTGTCCAATTATTTCATTTCGATTCCTTCCAATCATTTCGCAGAATTTTGAATTAGCATCTAAAATTATTCCTTCGTTTGTGCCAATCAAAATTCCATCAACTGCCAACTCAATCAGATTACGAAATTTTTTTTCACTTTCTCTTAATGCCAATTCAGCCTGCTTGCGTTCACTGATGTCGCGGACAATCAATTGTACAGCCTGTTTTTTCTCAAACAGGATAGGCATAGCTTTAACTTCAACCACCACTTCGTAACCATCAAGGCGCAGAAATTTTTCTTCTGCCAATGGTAAAATAGAGCCTTCGATAGCTGATTTTTTCATTCGTTCAATAACAAACTCTCTGTAATCAGGATGAACCAATTGAATAACCGGTTTACCTATTAATTCAGTCTTATTTTTTGCTGCCATCAAACGAAGACATTCATTATTTACAAATACAATTTTGCCATCCATATATATTGCAATGGCATCGGGTGAATTATCAACCAGACCGCGGTATTTTTCTTCACTTTCTTCTAATGCTTGCTCAGCAAGCTTCCGTTCAGTAACATCCCTATTGCTAATTCTCCTACCAATATAGTTTCCTAATTCGTCGAAAACAGGAGTACATAAATGATTGATATGGGCTATTGTTCCATCCTTTCTTGTAATTCTAAAATCAAAATTAACAATGTCATGAATTAAATTTGCATCGTGTAAATCCGCATAATGGCGATCAAATAAACCTGAGTCGTCAGGAAAAACAATATTTCTAAGGAGCATCCGGTCTAAAAAAAACTCCTGAGGAGCATAACCGCTAATCCTTTCACAAGAGGGTGACATGTATTTCAGTTGGCCATTAGTTCCATCCCAATATTCCCAATCGTAAGTATAATCAGCAACGGTTTTAAATTTTATTTGACTGTCAATTAACTCGCTTTTT
This sequence comes from Rikenella microfusus, assembly GCA_020719105.1. Classification (GTDB taxonomy): domain Bacteria; phylum Bacteroidota; class Bacteroidia; order Bacteroidales; family SZUA-534; genus GWE2-40-63. The sequence continues at coordinate 1,025 of DYQV01000190.1, read as the reverse complement.
ATCGACAATTGACGTTCAATGTAATAAATAAGTACCCGGGCTGCAATAATGCCTCCCGAAAGGATTACCAGCAAGGCAAGCAAAATATGGCCATCCTGTTGGCCATCGTGCAAATTGAACAACGAAAAATCCAATCCAACAAAAATCAACCAAAGTAGTATGCTATAAATTATTACTGCACCAAAAATTCTATGGTTATGCCTCATTGTTTTCGAAATATTTAAGTCAAATAGTCGACGTATTATAGGCAGGCAAAGCATTGTATCAGCAACAATAGTTATAAGCAAAACATTAATAGAGTCTTTAATTACAAAAGCATTTAAAAAAGATGGATCCATATAATTTATTGTGTCTTTAAACCAAAAGGGTGGATTCAAAGAAAGCAGCGGATTGATTAAATTATAAAAAGTTAGATATAGTAACCCAACAAAAAGAATGAACACAATGGAAGCCTTCAACCAAAGGCGACGGAATCCATGAGTTATTTCCATTCCATTTACAATTCCAATGGAAGTAAAAAAAACTAAGTATAAAAAAGTCGTTAAAACATTCAACCAACCTTCCTCTGGCCAAAGTAAGAATGGATAAAATGCGGCACCTGTTATCCCCGCTATAAAACCGTATCTCCATCCAAAAGCTAAAGAGGCCATTATGGGTAATAGGATTATCCAAGGAATATTTATAGTAACTTCAGCTATTTGTGTACTAAAACCAAAGGGAGATAAAACAAAACTGATTAAGCCAAATAAAATAGATACTAAAAGCTTTGTTCTGGGTTTTAATGCGCTAACATTGTAAAAAATGCCAACGGATTTTTGTGAGTTATTACTGTCAGATTTCATAAAAACCAATTAAAAGGTTCAGAAAAAAATAATTCGATTTGAAAATTAGCTTTTTTACCCATTAAATTCTCATTCTGGGTCCTTTTTTATCTTTTTAAATCCATTTTTATTATTAATTTCACTATTTTTTAGGTTCTATAACGTTTTGAGTGGGTAAATAAAAAAGGCATATTGTCGAAAACT
>DYQV01000189.1 GCA_020719105.1 Rikenella microfusus | reverse complement strand
TCCATTGGTTTTTTTAACGATGCCATCAATGGAAACATGGTAGGCATTGTATGTGGCTGGGAAGGTCAGATATTAAGAGCCGAAAGCCCATTGGATGAGTTTTTTGCCCTGCCCGATACCACTTCTATAAATACTCTACCCAAAGATTCGGTATTCACCGTTTTCCCCAATCCTTTTACCGATACGTTTAGTTTCACCGGGGCTGCACAAATTAACCAAATTGCTATTAATGATTTGTTAGGCAGGCCAATTGAGTTTACCCAAACAGGTAATGAAATTAGTATTTCACAGTCGGTTCATGGGGTTTTGATACTGGTAATTTCCACTGAAGGTAAAATACTGGCAAAAACCATTTTAAAGGATTAAAGTGACCGTCAAATGGAATTGATTTGTGTTTCTAAAATTTCTTGATTTTGATAAAATAAGTATCTTTCGCAAAAAAATTATGGGAATCATTGAGATAGAAGGAATGGAGTTTTACGCTTACCACGGTTGCTTTTCCGAAGAACGCATTGTAGGTAACCGGTTTATGATTGATTTACGCATGGAAACCGACACATCGAAACCGGAACTTACGGACAACATCCACGATGCGGTGAATTATCAAACGGCTTATCAGATTGCTAAAAAACAGATGGATAGTAAAGCCCATTTGCTGGAACATGTGGCCTATCGAATCTTGAAACAGCTGTTTCAAGATTTGCCCACCGTAGTTCATGCGCGCATTAAAGTTGCTAAAATAAATCCCCCGTTAGGTGGTAAAGTTGAACAGGTAAGCGTTACCCTTGAAAAATTAAAAACTGATTTTCAATAAATTAACTATTTTTATTACGAACAGTTGATTGTAAACAAAATAATTTTATAAATTTGCACGCACAATTTTTGGTCTCGTGGCCGAGTGGCTAGGCATCGGTCTGCAAAACCGGGTACAGCGGTTCGAATCCGCTCGAGACCTCAAGAACAGAGGTTCTTTATTAAGGGAAGAAACCCTAATTATTAATTATTTTTTAACTAAAAATTTGAAATTATGTCAGACATTGCATCAAGAGTTAAAGCAATTATCGTTGACAAACTAGGTGTTGATGAAAACGAGGTTACTCCAGAAGCTAGTTTTACTAATGACTTGGGAGCCGACTCTCTTGACACGGTAGAATTGATCATGGAATTCGAAAAAGAATTCAACATTGCTATTCCTGACGATCAAGCAGAAAAGATTTCGACTGTAGGTGACGCAATTGCACATATCGAAGAAAGCGTTAAGTAATTAACTTTCTTTTATAATTGAAGTTTTAAATTTAGGTACATTATGGAATTAAAAAGAGTTGTTGTAACGGGAATTGGCACCATAAATCCGCTGGGAAATAACTTGGCTGAGACATGGGAAAGCTTTAAAAATGGAGTGAGCGGTTCCGATAAGATAACTCGTTTCGATGCGTCTAAATTTAAAACTCAATTTGCTTGTGAAGTAAAAAACTACGATCCCAATACGTATTTTGATAGGAAAGAAGGAAGGAAATTGGATCTTTATGCCCAGTTTGCTATGATTGCTGCCGACGAAGCGATAGCCGATGCCGCATTTCCTGAATCGATTAATAAAGATAGGGTTGGAGTAATTCATGCTTCGGGTATCGGTGGTTTGGTTACCTTTTCCGAAGAGGCAAGTGCATTTGCATTAGGTGACGGAACACCGCGGTATAATCCGTTTTTTATCCCAAAAATGATTTCAGATATTGCCGCAGGGCAAATCTCCATAAAGTATGGCTACCATGGTCCAAATTATGGGGTTGTAGCAGCGTGTGCTTCATCAACCAATGCCCTTATTGATGCATTTAATTACATTCGTTTGGGTAAAGCCGATGTCTTTATTGCCGGTGGCTCTGAAGCAACCATTTATCCGGCAGGTATTGGAGGTTTTAACTCCATGCAAGCCATGTCAACCAACAACGAAGAATACCAAACAGCTTCGCGTCCATTCTGTAAAACCCGCGACGGTTTTGTGATGGGCGAAGGGGGTGCCGTTTTGGTACTTGAAGAAATGGAACATGCCAAAGCCCGGGGAGCAAAAATTTATTCTGAAATAGTAGGTGGCGGTTTATCGGCTGATGCTTATCACTTAACAGCAACTCACCCCGAGGGATTAGGAGCGGCCATGTGCATGAAATTGGCATTAGAAGATGCTGGAATGAATCCCGATGAAATTGATTATGTAAATGTTCATGGTACATCAACTCCTGTTGGTGATATACCAGAAACATTGGCTATTAAAAAAGTATTTGGCGAACATGCTTACAAACTAAACATCAGTTCAACCAAATCAATGACCGGACACTTATTAGGTGCCGCTGGAGCAATTGAATCTATTGCTTCCATTATGGCTATCAACCATGGGTTAGTTCCGCCTACCATTAACCACAAAGAAGCCGATCCGGGTATCGATCCTAAGTTAAATCTTACCTTACACAAGGCTCAAAAACGTGTAATCAACGCCGCACTTAGCAATACGTTTGGGTTTGGTGGTCACAATGCATGCATTATTTTTAAAAAATTTGAGTAGCTAAGGTTTGTTAAAAGGTTTTTTTATATTTCACTTCAAACGTTATCTCAGTACTGATAAGGGTTTTTACGATGGCTTACATCGTATCACTGGATTGTATCCGGGAAACGAAGAATTGTATAAGTTGGCATTTATACATAAATCAGCTTCATTACGTCTGCACAATGGAATGGTAATAAACAACGAACGGTTGGAATTTCTGGGCGATGCTATATTGGATGCCGTGGTGGCCGAATATCTTTACATTAAATTCCCCGATAAACACGAAGGTTTTCTTACCCAAACCCGTTCAAAGATTGTTAATGGCGATTATTTGGGTCAATTGGCTATTCAATTGGGCTTGGATAGGTTTATTATTTCACATGCCCACAATTATTACTCGAACAAGAACATTTTAGGCGATGCCTTTGAGGCTTTGATTGGAGCCATTTACCTAGATCATGGATACAGGGCCGTTAAAAAATTTGTTTTTAAGCAACTGCTGAAAAAGCACATCGATTTGGAACAATTGCTGCTTACTGAGACCAACTACAAAAGCCGCTTGATTGAATGGGCCCAAAAAGACCGTAAGGAAATCACATTTCAAACCGATTTAAAACCAACACATGGTGTAAATCCCGAATTTGTTAGCTTTGTTTCTCTCGATGATAAGGTTATTGCTCAGGGAAAAGGATTATCAAAAAAAGAAGCAGAACAAAATGCGGCCTGTGAATCGTTAAAAAACCTTTCCGATTAAGCCGTTTGTAAAGAGTTATTTAGTATTTTTATTGCTCTTAACAAACAAAAAATGAGCAACGTCCTAAAAATTACTTTACAACCCAATCCAGATTTTACTCTTATTGCCCTTATTACATCGGAACCAATATATCGTTTAGGATATTTGCTGAATGAATCGCTTCATTTGGAGTTTAGGGAATACAAAACCTTACAAATTTATCATCCAAAAAAGCAGGAAGTACAGGAGTTTTCTATTTTTAGGCACTTAAAGCAAGAACCTTTGGTTAATTTCGAATTAATTCAAAATAAGGGGAAAAATGGACTTTTAGTGGAAGAGCAAAAACAGGTGGATTACTGGCTAAAATTTGATTCTACAGTAAACAATGCGTCAAAAATTTTTAATAAGATTAAAGCCATAAAAGAAATAAGCCTGGCTTTCGAGGTGAAACCAGGCTCCTTAAAGTCAAAAGAACGCTTTATATTTACGTTCGACGAGTAACTTTAGGGTCTTACCCAGGTTTGGGTGCGAAAGAAAAACCCGATGTATCCGCGAACTTGCAATTTACCTTCTTCAACCCATAAAGTACAATCGTAAAGTTTGCCATTTTCGGGATCCATAATTCCATCGTCTCCACTCCATTCTTCGTCATCTTTGGTAAGCCCGCTAATGATTTCCATACCCACTAGTTTTTTTCCTTTTCGGTAATCGGTGCAAGCGGTGCAAAGTTTATTTGGATCTTCTCCGGGCTTTAATTCTATTATTTTCCCGGTCAATTTACCGTTAACAACGCTGATTTCAACTATTGATTTCATTTTACCGGTTTCATCGTCAATGGTTTTCCATCGACCCTCAACTCCTGATTGAGCAAAACCTACTGCAGAAATTGCTATTCCAGCAACAAGAACTAAAAAATGTTTCTTCATTTGTAATCGCTTTATTGGTTTGTACTTATTAACTTTGATTTATTGCCAATTGAATCTATTTCTAGTATTGCAAATTAGCGAATCAGGATACAAAATAAGAATATTATTGAAATTATAGATGTATTGAGTTAAGGAAATTATTTCTGAGCTTTAACTCTTATCCACGGGAATAATAGGATTACTATGATTCCTGCCGATATGAAAGCCATTCCCAGCCCGGCATAATCAGCCAATATCCCTAATAAAAAGGCAAATAAAGCCGAAACTATCGATTCCAATAAAGATTGAGAGGACAAACCGGTGGCCAGAATGTTTGGGGTTAAGGTATCGGCTACGGCTGAAATACCTACCGGTTTCCTCAGGTTTTCAATCACAAAAAGGAACAGGAATAGAATGGCCGCCACCACAGGAATCTGGTTTTTTACTAACAAACCAACGGCAATGGAAATAATAGCTCCCATAACGAGGGTTATATTGATTGTGCGTGCCAGTGTTCCAATCCAGGCAGTAATTTTGCCGGAATTACGTGTAGTTACCGCTGTAATGGAATAGATGATGAAATAAATAACCCCTATTGCCACGGTCGATTTATTTTCAGGCGATACGCCGGGAGCCAAGGAAATAGCTAAAACAGCCATTACCAGAATGGGTTGAAGGTAATCTTTCGACGCTTTGAACAACCCACCGTAAAGGGCTAAATTGCCGAACAACCGGAATAATGTTATCTGCCGGAAAGCCATATTAATTGATGTCCAAACTTCTTTAAGTTTAGAGGCAACAGAATCTGAATTGTTTTGAATTTCTCCATCAAGCGCTGCGGGATAAGTGGCAATTAAAATAAAATCGGCAATATAGGGTAAAATAGAGAGCAGGAAAACCGCCTGGTAATTACCCGATATAAGTACGATGACAGCTGCCAATAACGAAGATAGAGCCGAACCCATTTGTGACCATGAACGGGTATGTCCATAGTAAGCTACTTTTTGGTTTTCCCATCCATTTAATTTCAAGTAAGTAAATATCATTGCCTTATGGGTTCCTCCCCGGAACGACTCCCCAAATGCGAAACTGACCATGGCTATTATAAAGACCCAAAATCCACTGAACATATAAAATATTGAAAAGGAAACGATGTAGGACGAAAAAGCCAAGAGCATGGTACGCTTTCGGCCTATAATGTCGGCCATAATTCCGGTAGGGATTTCCAAAATATTGATGCCCACTTCGCGTACCGCATACAACAGCCCAATCTGGGTATAGCTCATCCCCTTATCTAAAAAATACAAAATAAGGAATGGCTCAAAGAACCGCAGGTTTTTGAAAAACCCGTACAGGCTGAATTTATAGAATTGTAGATCTTTGATAAAGTGTTGCAT
>DYQV01000724.1 GCA_020719105.1 Rikenella microfusus | reverse complement strand
AAAAACAGAAACCCCTGTTTTCAGTACCATTTTTTTAGTTAAATTAGCCCATTCCTAAGTAGTAACTTCAAAATTAAACCAAGTGAAAAAACTAAACACAAAAATTAGCATTTTAATTGCTGTTCTATCTGTCTTTATTTATCAAGGTTGCGACACTCCGGAACCTATAGCCTGCTTTAGCTATGAGCCTAGTATTGAGATAAAAACAGGCGAAAAAGTAACCTTTACCAATTGTTCCGAAAATGCGGATATTTATGAATGGAACTTTGGTGATGGAACTACCTCCATTGCCCCAAATCCGGAACATATTTATACCGAAGCTAACAACTATAAAGTTATTTTGATTGCTCAAAACGAAAGCAAAAGCAACCAAAAGGAAATTACCATAACTGTGATTGAAGCAGAAATTGAACTTGACAACCCTGCCAGTTACGATTTACCCATTGATTGGAACAACCATTATATCAACGAGTTTACACCAGATGGCGATTGGCCAGAAGAAACAACTGCTGATTACTCTATTTCCATTTCAGACGGAGTATATTCAATGACTAGTTTTGACACTGTAAATACCTGGTTTTTCTGGACTAATTCCATCGGTATGCCCGCTGAAAATGAGAACTACGATTATGAGATTTATTACAAAATAGATTACGACCACTTAAATCAAGGATCGGGTATTTTTAGTTCGTTAATTGAAACTTCATTTGATTTTTATTTCTTCCTGTTAACTCCGTATGAAGGAACCGTTTTTTATACCTTTGGAAATAAAAATAACAATCCATGGGATAAAGAATTTATCGGAACCGGAGGCATTGCAGGTGATTACAATAAATTGACCATCAGAAAATACAAAAACACTTTGTATTATTTTATAAATGAAGTGTTTAAAGATTCAATTCCTTTTGAAGGAAATTATGGACAAAAATTTGGATTTATATTGGGCGCCGGGTCCAAAATAACTACTGAATGGATTTCTATTTGGAAGATGGATTTAAGTGCAACGGTAAATGCCTCAGAAAAATCAGTTCCCAAAGCTGATAGGGCAAAATCCCAAATCAACAGTAAAGACGCTATAACACAGAAACGTTCCATTCCATCCGGAATTCAGGCGAAGAAAATTCCTGGTAAAATGCCGGTATTTAAATAAGAATTAACCCGGATTATTCATTAATAATCCTGACGATTAAGCTACACCTCAAT
>DYQV01000723.1 GCA_020719105.1 Rikenella microfusus | reverse complement strand
ATAAAAATTGACGAAAATTGTTTTGTAATTACAGGCGGAGCAATTAAAGTAAGTCAAGCAATGCAGGAAAATGAACTCACACAAAAAGAACTCGACAAATTAAAATTGTGCAGGAAATATTTAGAAGAAAATGGGGTTTTTGATAAAGATTCCTTCTTTGAACTAATAACCTAAAAAATGACAAACAAAGAAAAATTCTTAGCATTGGTTTCTAAAGAACAAACCGATACTTTAGAACGAAACCGAGAAAGAATACGAAATAGGGCAATGTTGCGGGAATCGCAGAAAATTGCTTTGAAAGTTTTATTGAAACTTGATGAATTGGGATGGAAACAAACTGATTTAGCCCGTGAAATGGGCGTAAGTGCACAGCAAATAAACAAAATTGTAAGTGGGAAAGAAAACCTTACCATTGAAACCCAGATTAAATTACAAACTATTTTAAACGTCCCCATTTTAGCTTCATATTACGAAACTAAAATGAAACAGGCTGAATCAATTCAGGTTACTGTTGCTGGTGATGTTGTTAAGTACGAACCAGTGGTAGCATCAACCGACATTAACTTGAAAACGGGTAGTGATTGTATTATAGTAGATTACAATAAGTTTACTGAGTTTAAAAAAGCAATTTAAATGGATACTCATACTATTAAGTTTGCATTACGTAAAATAACCACATTGCAATTTGCAACTGTCGATTCTGTTCAAGTTCAATTGGATACCATAAATTTAAATTATGGATTTGGGTTTGGATTGAATGAAGAAAACAAAATTATTGGATGTAGCGTAAAATTTGAATTTTTTTCGAATTCAAATTTGTTCATCGTAATAAATGTATTGTGCGATTTTGCCATTGAACCTGAATCGTGGGAAAGTTTTATTGACAAAGAAAAGAACGTAATGGTTCTGCCTATTTCCATTGCTACACATTTGGCAACATTAACTGTGGGAACAGCACGGGGGATACTTCATGCAAAAACTGAGAATACCGATTTTAATAAATACTTTATACCCACAATAAATGTAACCGACTCATTAAAGGAAGATGTGGTAATTCCTTTACTAAAAGTTTAGTGATGAGTAAAAAAATAGAAATAATACACCTCCCATGCCTATCAGCGATGCACACTTGGGGGGTTTTTTCGTTTTATTTCCATAAGATATGAGTAAACAACCTGAACAAATACTTATAGCCAGTTTCTTAA
>DYQV01000188.1 GCA_020719105.1 Rikenella microfusus | reverse complement strand
AAGGTGTGAATGTGCTATGGGTATTGGGTTGCAAAGCGGGAACCGAACAAAGTGAACTCACGCAAGTAAACCCCTCCCGATTTTACATCGGGATAGCTACAGCCAAAATTGGGAGTTTTTATTTTTCCAATTTTGAGGAGTAGCTTTATCGTCAGGAATATTCTTGAATAATCCGGATTAATTTATTATACTTGAAACCTTTTTTAAATTATTCATTTTTGTTTTGTAAACAACAATAATTGTAACCGATGGAACATAAGAACCCGATGTAGATATCGGAATTAAAAAGTTTTTACCTTCAATTCCGGCCTTACTTATCATTGCTTTGTCTTTAAAAGTATATTTAGCATAAGCATCTTCAATTACATCCTTTTTCTTTGATGTAATTTCAATAAAAATCTGTTCATTATTGTTACCCTTAATTTTTTTTATCTGAAAGGGTAATTTCTCATCTAGTATTTGACCTGTTTCAGAAAATTCTTTGGTACCTTCTATCAGACTATCGCTCACGTAAGGTATTTCGGCCATCAAATTCCCTGATTTGTAAAATTTTTGTTGAATTCCATGCATCCTGTTGTTCTTGAATGGTGTAATTCGGTAAGGTGTTCCATTTTCGTAATACCAAATGCTGTTTCCATCTTTTATGCCATTTTTATAGGTAATCTCTGAATGCACCGAACCGTTAGCATAATAATTGTGCGCTTTCCCATGGTTTACTCCATTTAATACCTCAACATCGGCTTTCAATAATCCATTTTCATCAAATCGTTTTTTAACTTCTGGTTTCAACGAATCTGTTTCAATCGTTTTCTGAACGGTTGTTTGAGGTACTTTTTGATTTATGATATAATAGGTTCCAATTCCAAAAAGCACCATGAAGATAATCCATTTTGCAGTTTTCATTTTATTCCGTTATGGGTAAATAAAACCAAAATGTAGTACCTATATCAACAGTGCTTTCTACTTTTAACTCCTGCTGGTGTTTTTCAAGAAAATCTTTACATAAAAGTAGTCCAAGACCCGAGGTAGCAATGCCTCCTATTCCCTTTTTTAAAGTATGTGGCTCAAATAAAATGCTTAATTGGTCGGGTGCAATTCCAACCCCGGTATCACTAACCAAAACTTTTACATCATTTTGCTTAATGTTTGTTTTAACAATTATTTTTCCCCCATCTGGGGTAAATTTTAATGCGTTCGATAGCAAGTTTCGAATAACCGCATTAATCATATTCTTGTCAATTATAACTATTGGGTTTTCCTCATATTCTTCAACTATAACAATCATTTTTTGTTCTGCCATTTCTTTTATCAGCAATACATTTCCACGCAAAATATAATTAAGTGTTATTTTTTCTTTTCGGGCTTGAAGTTCTCCATTTTGATTTTTAGCCCACTCCAATAAGTTTTCAAGCAGGCTCTGGGCATTTGCTCCGGCATCCTTAATCAGATGGAGGTATTTTTCCATCATTACTTCATCAGGCTTTTGAGGATGTTCCATTACCTTAGCTACAAAACTATTTATTGCATTGAAGGGGTTTCTTAAATCATGTCCAATAATTGCTAAAAATTTATCTTTTGTGTGATTTGCCTTTTCTAATTGCACTTTTTGCTCAGTGAGTTCTTCCATGTTCCGACTGATAGTTTTTTGCTGTTCCTCAAGCAATTTGTTTTGAATTAACAATTTGGCTGATTTTCTGTGAATTATAAATGATAAAATCAGCAATACAATAAAAGCCGACAATGTAATATTCCTGATTAAGCTGATTCTTTTTACTTTTTGTGCCTGTTCTAATCGGGTATGACTTTCATCAAATTCCTTTTGAAGTATTTTTTTATCAAATTCATATTGCATTTGAACTTGAGTAACTTCTTTATCAAGATTTAGTTTGTTTAAGGTGTCCGTTAATTCAATTACCCGATATAACAGTTCGGTAGTTTTACTGTAATTTAACTCAAGTTTATAAATTGAAGCAAGTAATTTGGTGGCTTCCAATTCAATTGGGGCAGAATTAAGGATACCAGTAAACCGTAAAAGCAAATTCAATTGCATTTTTGATGTTTCAAAATCTTGTTGATGGAAATAGTATTTTGCTAATGCTAATCTAGTTTCAACAATGCCCAAATCATTCTTTATCCGCTGGTAATAGTCAAGGCTTTTAAGGTAGTAGTCGTGAGCGAGGTTGGCTTTTTTACGTAAGAAATTAATATTCCCCAATTTTAAAAAGGCATCGGCTATTCCTTTCAGATTTCCTTTTTCATTATTAATGCTTATGCATTGTTCAAGTGCTGAAATGGCTTTGGGATAATCACCTTTTTTAGAATAAATATCGCTTAAATATAACTGCGATTCTGCAATTCCTGTCTTGTTTTCAATTTCCGAAAAAATCAACAATGCCCGCTCCAGATTAACCATTGCTTGGTCGGTACTTTCAATTTTTAAATAAATTACCCCTATGTTACCATAGGAATTTGCCATTCCATATTTATCGTTTACCGTTTCTTTTAGCCGCAAGCTATTGTAATAATGAATCAACGCTTTGTCATATTTTCCTTGTTCGGAATAAATTAATCCAATATTTTCATAGGAATAAGCAATACCAAGGGTATCGTTGAGCTCTTTTTTAAAATTAAAACTAAGGTTATGATAACTTAATGCCTTATCGTAATTCAGTTGGCGTCGAAAAATAAGGCCCATATTGTCGTATAAATGCGCCAGGGCTTTTTTGTTATTGTAAATCCGTTGTATCTGAAGACTTTTCCCATAATATTCTAAGGCAAGTTCATTGCTACCTTTATCGGCATAAAGTATTCCAAGGTTATGATAAGCCAATGCTAACCCCTGCTGATAATTACAATTTTGAGCTATTTTTTCTGCTTTAACCGCATAATCAATGGCTTCCATTGGTTGGTTCCATCGACATGCCTTCGACAATTGATTTAAAATATCAACATAAGCAGTATCATTCGTAGTTATGGTAAGCTGCGTGAGTAAACTATCCGCATTGGGCTGACTTTGGGACTTATGTCCATTGCCCAGTAACAAAAAAGTAAGAATTGCTATAGATCGGAACTGATGCATGGTAAATTATTGTAGGCGATAAAGATAGCAAATTTAGTGTATAAAAAATCAGAATTTTGTCACCTCATTAAATATATTTATGGCAAAATTATCGGTCATCGATGAGATGTAATGAATTACCGATTTGATGTAATCGGAGTAGCTGGAAATATTATATACCGCTTGATTATCGGTGGCATACAATACTTTTTGTCCAAAATCGGGTTGCATGTAGTTTTGCATCCAATCTAAAAATGAGGCTCCCAGTATCGGATAAAATTCCATGAATTTAATTACTTCTTCCTCCGTTTGTTCCTTGGTATATAAGTCAGCTAATAGGTTGAATATTGAGGTAAGAATTAATTCGGCATAGGCATGAAAATAAATCAATCGGGGATGGTTATAAATGTACTTGTAATTAAACCCTTTTACTGAATTTATTAGTTCTAGGTAATCATCACTAAATCGGATTCCATCGTCGGGCGAACTCTTTTCCAAAAGGTTTATAATAAAGTCGTGCATTAAAACCGTATTGTTGATTTCTTTTATAGAATGGTTACTCACCTTTTCAACAATTTGTTTAAGTTCTCTTAACTGGTTTCGCTTTAAAATCTTTAGAGTAATGGCATCTTCAATATCGCGACCCAAATAGCTTATTTTATCCGATATTTTCACCACACAACCTTCCCAGGTATAAGGGGAAAATTCATTGGGCTTTTTTATTTTGTATAAATTTATAGCATCGGTTCTTGGTTTAATTGCGTTTTCATTTACCTCACCACAATGCGAAATAATTCCATCGCGAACTCCATAAGTAAGCGCTAATGGCTGTTTTCGTCCATTCTGATCGTTTAGTGTTTCCAGCTTGTCAACAAACCAAAGACTATTCTGCTCATGCCAAAAAGTTTGATCCAGATGCTTTTTAGCCAATGACTTTAAAATTACTTCGCCTTTATGGCCAAAGGGTGCATGGCCTAAATCATGACCCAATGAAATGGCCCGGGTTAAATCGGTATTTAAGCCTAAATATCCGGCAATGGTTTCACTTACCGAAGCCACATGCGACACATGCTCCATACGGGTGCAGATGTGGTCGTTTTTTGTGGCAAAAAAAACCTGAGTTTTATGTTTCAAGCGCCGATACGCTTTGCAATGTAGGATTCGGTTATAATCTCTGAAAAATTCTGTTCGAATTTCATCTTCCCGTTTATAAAGCAATTGTTCACGTTCAATACTGGCCTCCCATTTAGGCGAACCGGGAAATACTCCCACGCTTTTAAATCGATCTCGTTCAATCATGGGGTTCACCTAATAATTCCAATATCCAGTTGCCATCTTCTTTCATCCGTGTATATACTGATGTGGCATATCGTTTTGAGAATTTGGCATCCCAAAACCATTTTTCAATTGACTTTTGGTGTTCTGCTTTAATCTCTTTTTGGCCGGTTCTGAAAAAATAGTATTGTATAATTGGAATGAAATTATGATAGGCTGTTAAATCACCGGTTAAATGCATTTGCTTTAAGAATTCCAAGGTTGCCAGCAACGCTGTTTTGGTTCTGGGCCAAATGTATCTGCATTGGTTTGGGGTCAACCTGAGTTGATACAAGGTGCGGGCATCATCGAAGGTATTCATTGCCAGCGAAAGAGTAAAAACTTTATTACTAAAAGTGCCAAATTTCCGATTGCGTTCTCTGTTATTAAATTCAGCAATGCATTCCTTCAAATCGAAATCTTCCGACCAGGTGGTAGCGTGTATCAAATCAAAAACGGTGAGATGTTTTCCTCCTTCATTAATGCGTTCAAAGATTTCTACCACATCATCCAATTCTTCATTCAAAGCTTTAACAATACTAATAGGGTAATTGGAAAATATTTCCTGACATTCGCGCCAGTTTTCTGCTATGTTTTGGCTCTGGCTAGTTGTTCCGGTTACCAGTTCGCTGTAAACTTCGCCATAGGCCTTATTGTCAAAAAGTTTCCATGCCGGGATGTTATATTTTTCGCGTTGGCTTCGGGGAACCCGGAACTCTTTTTTTTGAGGATTAAAACAAAGGGTGCTGTAGTCGGTATTTGATAACGTTTTTCCCCTGAGCGAAACATACAATGAAATCATTCGCTGTTGCCCATCGAGCATAAACTGAAAAGTTCCATTGTGTTGTGCCGGTTTAATGCCTAACTCCTCATTTTCCCTAATAAAAGAACCATATTTTTCAGGAGCTATCCAAAAGAAAAAAGATCCTATCGGGTATTGATGGTAAATGGAATTTAAAAGTTTTACCACTTTACTTTTCTCCCAAATATAATCGCGTTGAAATTTAGGAATTTTAATATGCCCTGTTTCCAGTTCAACCAGAAGTTTTTTAAGGTTCCAGTTATTGATAATTTCCAGCTTTTGTATCATACCCTTTGCTACCAATTAAATTTGAAGCAAAATACTCAAATTCTGTGTAATGACAATGCAATGAGTTAGGTTCTTCTGAAAGCTTCCAAAATAAATGGGTTCCAATGAAAATCAAACAATAAATGTAACTATATAGCTTTAAATTTA
>DYQV01000187.1 GCA_020719105.1 Rikenella microfusus | reverse complement strand
TTCATTCGCTTTTTTAACCAATTAAAAGTACCTTTGCCTCAAATAAAATCAAAACCATGACTTTCGGAGATTTGAATTTGAACCCATCGTTGCTTAAAGCATTAAATGATACAGGATTAACCCAACCCACCACCATACAGGAAAAAGGATTCGCCGTTATTATGTCAGGGGCCGATGTGGTAGGCATTGCACAAACAGGAACGGGTAAAACCTTGGCTTATCTGCTTCCATGCTTTAAGCAATGGAAATTTTCGAAAGAACGGTTCCCTCAGATTTTAATTTTGGTACCCACCCGCGAATTGGTTTTACAGGTAGTTGCCGAAGCAAAAAAATTGACCACTTACATGAATATCGAAATTGTGGGCGTATTTGGCGGTGCAAACATTAGGGGGCAGGCAGAGGTGGTTGAAGGAGGAATTGATGTGTTGGTGGCTACGCCCGGACGGATGCTCGATCTGGCTCTTCGGGGTTCGTTGCGTTTAAAAGCAATCAAGCGGTTTGTAATTGACGAAGTGGACGAAATGTTGAACCTAGGTTTTAGGCATCAGCTAGTTTCCATTATGGAATTATTGCCACCCAAACGGCAGAACCTGATGTTCTCAGCTACTTTGACCCCAGAAGTTGAGGAATTGATCAATACTTTTTTTTACAATCCAATTAAAATTGAAGCTGCCCCATCGGGAACTCCACTTGAAAAAATCATCCAAAAAGGATATTCCGTTCCCAACTTTTACACCAAAGTAAATTTGTTGGAATACCTGCTTTCGGAATCTTGGGTATTTAAAAAAGTGATGGTTTTTGTTTCAACCAAAAAAATGGCCGACCAATTATACGACGAAATTGAACCGAAATTTCCGAAAAATGTGGGAGTAATCCACTCCAACAAGGCGCAAAACAATCGGTTCAACACAGTTAAAAAATTTGAACAAGGCGAATACCGTATTTTAATAGCTACCGATATCATTGCCCGTGGGATTGACATTACGGATGTAACCCATGTAATTAATTTTGACATTCCCGAGGAACCCGAAAATTACATTAACCGAATTGGCAGGACTGGCCGTGCAGAAAAGGAAGGGGTTGCCATTTCGTTTATAACTAAATCGGAAGTTGATTTTATGCTGGCAACAGAGGTTCTTATGAATTACGAAATTACTATGGAAGATTTGCCGGAATCGGTTTCTGTTTCAGATATTCTTACCTTGGATGAAATGCCGGTAGTAGCCATGAAAAACATACTGGTTAAACCGCCAAAAAAGGAGGCAGCGGGTCCGGCCTTTCACGAAAAGAAAGAAAAAAACAAAAAAGTGAACAAGAAAATCACCCGCATAACCCAAATGCAGTTGAAATACGGCAAACCAAAAACCCGGGGGCAAAAAAGGAAAAATTAAAACACAGGCAGATGTGTCCTTTTTATTTATCCAAAATAATCCTCCTACCCTTAACGTTTATGTTCTGAAAAACAAATAATTGTGCAGCATTACATAAAAAAACTCATAGCCCAAGGCGAACATCAGCAACTCGATTTTAAATTTGAAATCAGCGATGCCAAAAAAATTGCCCGTTCGCTGGTAGCCTTTGCCAACACCGATGGCGGACGGCTGCTGATTGGAGTGAAAGACAATGGGGTTATTGTGGGCGTGCGCTCCGATGAGGAAGTGTATATGATAGGAACCGCTTCACACCTTTATTGCAAACCCACAGTGGCATATACTATCCAAAACCATACCGTTGATGGTAAAACGGTTGTAGAGGTTATGGTGGAACCAAGCAAGCTGAAGCCGCATTATGCTCCGGGAAAAGAAGATAAAGACACAGCGTACATACGGGTTAACGACGAAAACCAGGTAGCCAACAAGGTGATTATTAAAGTTTGGGAACGCCAAACGCAATCAAAAGGCGTTTATTTAAAATATACCGAATCTGAACAGCTCCTTTTGGCTTATATTGAACAATATGGAAAAGTCAGCTTCTCAAAGGCTTGCCGGGTGGCTAAGTCATCAAAAAACAAAACCGAAAACATGTTGGCCAATTTTATTGCACTAAGCATTTTGGAACCACTTTTTGAAGAACATGGGGTATCCTATAAAATAAAAACCATCGGAAATTTCACATTTTAACCACCGATTGCATCAAACATTGTTTCATTCTTTATATTTTCGCTGATAAATAGTTCCCTGCATGAAATTATCGATTGTTATAGTCAATTATAATGTAAAATACTTTTTAGAACAGTGCCTTCATTCGGTATTCAAAGCCATTCACCAGTTGGATGCCGAAGTATTTGTGGTGGACAATAATTCGGTTGATGGTTCCTGTGCCATGGTGCGGCAAAAATTTCCCCAAGCTCAACTCATCGAGAACAAAGATAATTTGGGTTTTTCGAAGGCCAACAATCAGGCAATACGGATTTCGAAAGGGGAATATGTGTTGTTGTTAAACCCAGATACGGTGGTTGAAGAAAATACGTTTGATAAAGTAGTTTCCTTCATGGATTCGCATCCGGAGGCCGGCGGATTGGGTGTTAAAATGATTGATGGAAAAGGGATTTTTCTGCCGGAAAGCAAGCGCGGTTTGCCCACTCCAATGGTGGCTTTTTACAAAATATTTGGATTATCGAAATTGTTTCCGCACTCCCACCGGTTTTCAAAATATCACTTGGGCTATTTAAGTAATAATGAAGTGCACGAAATTGAGGTATTGGCCGGGGCATTTATGTTGATGCGTAAAGAAACGCTTGATAAAGTAGGGCTTCTGGATGAGGATTACTTTATGTACGGCGAAGACATCGACCTTTCATACCGAATTACTCAAGGAGGTTATAAAAACTACTATTTTCCTGAAACTACTATTATACATTATAAAGGAGAAAGTACAAAAAAAGGAAGTATTAATTATGTGAAAGTATTTTACAATGCCATGATAATATTTGCCCGCAAGCACTTCTCATCAAAAAATGCCCGGCTCTTTACTTTTTTTATCACTCTTGCCATTTATTTTAGGGCGGTATTGGCTATTTCAAGCCGCATGGTAAAAGTAAGCTTTCTACCAATACTTGATTTTGTGTTGTTATTTTTAGGTTTTTGGCTCATTGCACCGCAATGGGAACACATTAAATTTCCTGATGGCGGTACTTTTCCAATTGAATATTTTACCATTGTAGTACCGGCCTACTTGATAGTTTGGATATCTGTTGTTTTCTTTTCTGGAGGATATGATAAACCAGTTAAAATTGGCCGGTTGGTTCGTGGAATGGTGGTTGGGACTGGTTTTATCCTGATTGTTTATGCCTTATTGCCGGAAATGTTCCGCTTTTCAAGAGCCATGATATTGCTAGGAACCATTTGGGGTTTGATAACCATGATTGGAATCAGAAGTCTGCTTCATGCAAGCCGCTTATCATCGTTTCGCTTCGATTTTGTAAGTAAAACCCGGATTGCTTTAGTTGGGGAACCCCAAGAAGCCGAACGGGTAATAGAGATAATTAAACAGGCAATACCACAATTTGACTACTTGGGTTTAATCAATCCAAAATCAGAAGGAACTAACGATCAATATATTGGAACCCTGGATCAGCTAAAAGATATTGTGGAAATAAACCGGATTAATGAACTGGTCTTTTGCGCATCGAACCTTCCTGCCCAACAAATTATCCGTGAAATGCTGCGGTTGGAAGGAACGGGTGTTTCGTTTAAGATTGCACCCCCTGAAAGCGTATCCATTATTGGAAGCAATTCTATCGATACGGCTGGCGATTTATATACTGTCGATTTCAATAACATTACCAAACCTTATAACTTGCGAAAAAAACGTTTGTTTGATTTTGCAGCATCCATGCTATTTCTTTGCACACTCCCAATTTTACTGCTAATTGTACCAGAGCGGTTACGGATGATTAATAATATTATTTCGGTACTTTTTGGAATAAAAACTTGGGTTGGGTTTCAATTAGATAGCGAAATTAATACCATGCATCTGCCTCAAATAAAAAAAAGCGTATTGAGCTGGGCAGTTATCAATTCAGGCAGCAATACAAAACCATCGGAAATTGAAAAATTAAATCTGCGTTATGCAAAAGATTATCGTTTAATAAATGATGTTTTGACACTATCAAAAGGCATCCTAAAACTGGGTAAAACATAATTTTAAGTGTGTTGTTATATCAGCAAATAATAACATTGCAAACCGGAATTTACCAAGAACTGAATAAATCGAATGGAACAGATAAAAATAATATTACCCGCTATGGGAGAAGGTATATTCGAGGCAACCATAACTCAATGGATAGTTGCCGAAGGATCAACGGTGAAAGAAGACGATACATTAGTTGAAATTGCCACCGACAAAGTAGATTCCGAAATACCCGCTCCTGCTACAGGAAAATTACTTAAGATTCTTGTTCCGGCAGGTGCTACGGCTAAAGTTGGTCAGGAAATAGCCATCATTTCAACCGATGGCGATAAAACAGCAGCAATAAATCTTGAAACACCGTTGCTAACTGATGAATATACCTCTCAAAAAGGTACGATACAATCAGCGGTTGATACCTTGCACCATATAAAACCTGAATCAGTAGAAATACACTCAACTGTTCCGCATAAATCGGAAAATGGAATGTTTCTCTCTCCTTTAGTTCGCAGCATTGCGCAACAAGAAGGTATTTCCACGTCTGAATTGTCATTAATAAAAGGTACCGGATTAGATGGCCGCACCACTAAAGACGACTTGTTGAATTACTTGGAAAACAAAAAAGCATCGGTTACTACTCCAATTTCGAGTGCCGAAGATCCAACTTCAAATGGCAGTACTGAATTTATTGAGATGAGCCGACTGCGCAAGCTTATTGCTGAAAATATGGTGCGCTCCAAACAAGTTTCTGCTCACGTTACTTCATTCCATGAAGTGGATTTGACTGAAATGGTAACCTGGCGAGAAAAAAACAAAGACTTATTTTATAAACGGTATGGCCAGAAGCTTACCTACACTCCCATTTTTGTGGATGCTGTGGTTAAAGCAATTAAAAAGTTTCCAATGATTAATATATCGGTCGATGGAACTCGTATTGTTGTAAAAAACCAGGTTAATATTGGCATGGCAACTGCCCTTCCCGATGGAAACTTAATAGTACCTGTAATCCATAATGCCGATGGATTAAGTCTTTCAGGATTAGCAAGTCGCGTGAATGATTTGGCAAACCGTGCCCGCAACAAACAGCTTTTACCCACCGAAATCCAGGGTGGAACATTTACCATAACTAATGTGGGAACCTTTGGAAACCTTTCGGGTACTCCAATTATTAACCAACCTGAAGTTGCCATTCTCGCTGTTGGTGCCATTAAAAAGCGTCCCGCAGTGATTGAAACTCCTCAGGGTGAATTTATTGGAATCCGGAGCCTAATGATTCTTTCTTTATCATACGACCATCGGGTAGTTGATGGCTCTTTGGGGGGAATGTTTTTAAAACAAGTGGCCGATAATATGGAAGCCTTTGACGGAAAGCAATGGCTTTAGCCCGCTTTATTCATACCTTAGCAAAGCGAAAGGTATGAATGTGCGATGAGTGTTTGGTAGCAAAGCGGGAACCGAACAAAGTGAGCTCACGCAAGTAAACCCCTCCCGA